>JBGTHE010000526.1:0-6388 GCA_041746335.1 Lysobacterales bacterium
TGGCTGCATGCTCAGGAACGGTGGCCAGAGTAACTTTGCCGGCTCCACTGCGCAAAGCAGCTTCACCACACAGGCGCACGGCACCACTCATATGGCTATTCCCGCCTATGCCCAGCACCCAGCCAAATGAGCCCTTGTGGCTGTTACGGGGGCGACGGGGCAGTGTAAACCTGATGATATTCTGACGAATCAAGATTCCGGAATCTTTTATTGACTCCTGTACTGACAACGGCGTGTCCAGCGATGCATAGCGCACCTGGCCACAATGATCCGGTCCATCAGCGGTGTACAAACCTCTCTTGTTTCCAATAAAAGTAACCGTTAACGCAGCCTGCACCGCCTGACTGTTAGCATTACCGGTGTCAACGTTCAAACCGGACGGAGCATCCACCGCGACCACTGGCGCAGAATGCTGATTCATCCAGCCAATGGCTGCGGCAAAATCCCCGTCAGGCGCCCGCTCCAACCCAGTCCCCAATAATGCATCGAAAATCAATTCGGGAACGATGTCAGCAGCAGGTGGCCAGGCCTGCACTTCACCACCACTCTTCAACCAGCTTTGCGCAGCCATTGCCGCTTCGCCCCGCAAAGCATTGGGGGGTTTAAGAGCGCAGACAGTTACCTCGAGTCCCGCCTGCCTTGCCAGCCGGGCAAGTACATAACCATCACCCCCGTTGTTACCAGCACCGCAAAACACCAACCACTTGGAAGCCTGGGGAAAAACTTCGCGGGCTGCGGCAAAGACACTTTGCCCGGCACGTTCCATCAGCTCGGTTGCGGGAATCTCGTGCGCTTCTATAGCGCTTTGATCCAGCATTCGAACCTGCCTTGCGGTATACAATCGGTCTGCTTGGCTCCTCATGGTTAAAAGTATAGCGATGAACCGGGAAAAACCCCATTCGCATAGAAGCACCGGCGACCCCCCTTCTAAAACTGGCAACCGAAGGGTCACGAGCTGGTCCCGAGAGCAATTGCAAGCCATTAAATCCGACATCATCCGCTGGGGCGAGGAGCTCGGATTCCAGCAACTGGGCGTGACGAATACGGAGCTGCAGGAGCATGAACAGCACTTGCTCAACTGGCTGAACGAAGGGCTGCATGGACAGATGTCCTACATGCAAAGTCACGGCACTCGCCGCAGCCGCCCGACAGAATTGCTGCCAGGTACATTGCGAGTTATCAGTGCACGTATGGATTACCTGTCGAAGCAAGCTCAGGATGCGCAGCAGTTGCTGCAGCAGCCGGAAAAGGCGCTGATTTCGCGTTATGCGCTGGGGCGCGATTATCACAAGCTGATGCGCAAACGCCTGCAGAAACTGGCCACACGGATAGAAACCCATTTCGGAAGTTTTGGTTATCGCGTGTTTGTCGATTCTGCACCTGTTCTGGAAAAAGCTCTGGCGGCCAAATCCGGACTGGGCTGGATAGGCAAGCACACTAATCTGCTGAATAAGTCAGCCGGTAGCTGGTTTTTCCTGGGAGAAATTTTTACCGATCTGCCCCTGCCGGTGGATCATCCTGTCAACAACCATTGCGGCAGCTGCACCCGCTGCATCGACATATGTCCCACGCAGGCGATAATTGCTCCTTACCGCGTTGATGCAAGGCGCTGCATTTCTTATCTGACCATTGAATTGCGCGAATCCATACCCCTGGAGCTGCGCCCGCTGATGGGCAATCGAATTTTTGGCTGTGATGACTGCCAGTTTGTCTGCCCCTGGAATCGATACGCACAATTTAGCGAGGAAGACGATTTCTCTCCTCGACCCGGACTGGACGCAGCTCAGCTTCTGGAATTGTTCGGCTGGACTGAAGAAGAATTCCTGCGACGCACGGAGGGCAGCGCCATTCGCCGCATTGGTTTTCGCTGCTGGCTGCGCAATATTGCTGTTGCTCTGGGCAATGCACCCTCTTCGTCTTCGATAATTGCAGGCTTGAGTTCGCGACTCGAATACCCCGATGAAATGGTGCAGGAACACGTGTTGTGGGCCTTGCAACAGCAGTCGGGAACCAACTGAGCAATTTCTCCTCATCCGGGACGCTATGGTATTCTGGTTCATTGCAGCAAGCTCTGATCCGACATGAGTTTTCTGATTGCCTTCAGCGTGCGGACCGTTTGTTGAACGTTCTGGTTCGCGTTGCTTTTTACACAGGAGTTTGATTTATGGGTAAACAAAACATGCCCATTATTGAGAAATTGCGCCACCTGCGGGAGTTTGGTGGTCAAGCATGGAGCAAAGGCCTGAGCGACGAAGTTATCCTGAGGTTCGCTGCCCTGGATCCCCGACTGAGCGAAGCTGTTGATGCAGCCCTGGTGAGATTTCAACAATTATGTGATGAAGATCCGGATTTCATGGCGCGGGATGAGGACAGCCAGATATTGGAGATCCAGCAGGGCTTTATCAACTTTTATCCGGAAGATGCAGTCAAGCCTTACTCCGCCCTGGCAGGCAGAGGTCCATGGATTATTACCATGAAGGGCGCCGTGATCCATGACTCGGGAGGATACGGCATGCTGGGTCTGGGCCATGCCCCCCCCAGCATTCTGCAGGCGATGAACCAACAGCAGGTCATGGCCAAAGTGATGACTCCCAATTTCAGTCAAAAGCGTTTGCGCGATGCCCTGGTGCGGGAAATCGGCCATACCCGCAATGAGCCCTGCCCGCTGGATCAGTTCCTGTGCCTGAACAGCGGCTCGGAAGCAGTCAGCCTGGCAGCGAGAATTTCCGATGTAAATGCCAAAATCATGACCGACCCGGGCGGTCGCCATGCCAACAAGATCATCCGCATGGCCAGTTTATGTGGCGGATTTCATGGCCGCACCGAACGCCCTGCGCAATTTTCTGATTCAAGCCGGCAGACTTATGTGCGCCACCTGGCCAGTTTCCGCGACCAGGATCGTCTGCTGACGGTCGAGCCTAACAATGTTGAACAGTTGCGCCAGATTTTCAATTGGGCTGATTCGAACAACGTTTTCATTGAAGCCTTTTTCATGGAGCCTGTTATGGGCGAGGGCAATCCGGGCCAGTCCATCAGCCGGGAATTCTATGATGCTGTACGGGAACTCACGCAGGCACATGGCGCATTGTTGATGGTGGACTCCATCCAGGCCGGCCTGCGAGCCCATGGCGTGCTGTCCATTATCGACTTTCCGGGCTTCCAGGATGCAGCCCCACCTGACATGGAAACCTTTTCCAAATCGCTTAACGCCGGGCAATATCCACTGTCTGTGCTGGCCCTGAGTCGGCATACGGCCAGTCTCTATCGCAAGGGCATCTATGGCAACACCATGACCACCAATCCGCGGGCCATGGATGTAGGCTTTGCTGTGCTTCAGGCGCTCACGCCCGAGTTGCGTAAAAATATCGTTGCCCGCGGCCAGGAGTTCTTACAGAAACTCACTGCTCTCCAAAAAGAGCTGGGCGATCGGATAGTCCGCGTGCAAGGGACGGGTCTGATATTCAGCGTGGAGCTGAACAACAAACTGTACAAATGCTATGGCGCCGATTCGACAGAGGAATACATGCGCACGCAGGGTTGCAATGTAATTCATGGCGGCCAAAACTCATTGCGTTATACACCTTATTTTGGGATCACATCGGCGGAAGTAGACCTGATCGTAGATGCTACGCGGCACGCCTTGCTCAAAGGCCCTATGCTCGCAACTGCTCAGGAATCTGCGGCAGCTTAAGCAAAATTCCAGACGAACCGTATAACGGGCATCAAGCGTAGGGCTGCGGCTTTTCTCAGCTCAGCCCGAGCTGAGCGATTTGCAGCAACAGCCACAAACATGAGGTCATCAGCAGAAAGCCCATGGCGTTGAAAACAACGTGGGCGGCAAATCCCAGGTTGCCCGCACTCGGCAAGTATTTCGTTTCTGCCGTAGACGGACAACGACTGGCTTGATGCAGGGCAAATGCTTTTGTACCGCCAGGCAGAACAGAGTCAAGTACCGCTACGGGGTATCGGTAGTAGTCGGTGTGGGGTGGTCGATTGGCTTCAACCACCAATTCTGAATCAAGGGGGGGCGTCAAAAGCAAGTAAAGTGAGAGGTTCATGGCATGACTCCGGGGTTAATGGAGCCATGAAAACATGAGTCGTTCTCAAAGCATGAGAACGTTAACCAGTTCGAGTATGCACGGAATAAATCAGGGTTTCTTCGAATAGAGTTTCTTTGAATACTGGGCCACAGTGCGCTGTGCTACTTCAAGCACAATATCCCGCAGAAAATCGGGCGCCAATACTTCAACGTCGCTGCCGTATCGCAGGATATCCATCACCAATTCCCGTGCGCTGCTGAACGGCAAATTCAGCACCCAGCGTCCCTTTGCATCGAACGCGCCCTGCTGATCCGAATGCCAGATTTCATCAGCAACCCAGCGAGACATTTCCTGACTGAATCGCAGTTCAGCCTGATGTTCAGCGGGCCCGGAAAAGATTCCATAGGAGCGATCGAAGTGTGCAGCCAGATCACTCTCACTGACTTCTTTTGCGGCTTCATCAAGCAGCCTCTGCTCGCGGATCCGTTCTAATGCAAAACTTCTCAGGCCTTTGGAATCGTGACACCAGGCATCGAGATACCAGGAGTTTCGATACTGCGTGAGCCGTTGCGGCGAAATGCTTCGCTCACTGACCTGGTCTTTTCGGCGTCCGTGGTAACGGATGTGTAAGCGTTGGCGCTTGATCAAAGCCGCCAACACATCCTGAAACATGCGTGCCGGTACAGCACGGGAAGCCGCACTCTGGATGTGAATGCGCGAATCCCCTTCTTCGGCTTCCACGCCTTTCTGCCGCAGCAAGGCGGTAATGCGGCTTTGCAGCGATTCGAGTTCACCTTCCAGCAAACCCGGCTGAACATTGCCCAGCACCTGGCGTGCAGTCAGCAGCGCCTGCAACTCAGAAGGACTGATCCAGATTCCCGGCAAATCAAATGGCTGGTCCAGACTGCGGTCGTAATAAAAACCTCGGGACTCGGTATCCTGTTCTATCGGTGCGCCGAGGAAGTCACGCAATTCAGCCACCAGGCGATACAGGGTTGCCTGCGAACACTCCAACCGTTCCATCAATTCCTGTCGCGAAATTGGCGTGCGCCGCTGATTCAGAATGTTGTGCAGGTGATACAGACGTTCAACTTTTGACATTCAGGCCCCTGACTGGCAATTGACTGGCAATTGACTGTTCCGATTATTCTGCAGCACCACGTTGCTCTATGTAACGCAATGCCAAATCGATTCTTGCCAGGCTCCGTTGTTTACCCACCAGCCACAAAGTCTTATCGATGGCCGGTGAAACCGACGATCCGGTCAATGCAACCCGCAAGGGCTGCGCAACCTTCCCCATATTCACACCGAGGTGTGCAGCGGTTTCATGCACGGCCTCGTCCAGCGGTTGCGGCTGCCAGTTCTCTAACGCCAACAATTTGGAGCGAATGGCCTGCAAAGGCTCTGCGGCCACCAGCCGTAGATGCTTTTTTGCAGCAGTCGCCTCGAACTCATCAAAATCCCGGTAAAAGACCGTACTGACTTCCGCCATTTCCCGCAAAGTCTTGACCCGCTCTGCCTGTACAGTAACCAAATCAGCTAACGTTGGTCCTTGTTGCGGGTCCAGGCCCTGGTGATCAAAATGCCAACGCAGGTGCTCCGCCACCTCGTCCGCTGGCATGGTGCGCATATAGTGCTGATTCAGCCAATCCAGCTTGTTGCTGTCAAACGCCGCAGCCTTGCGGTTCACATTCCTGATGTCAAAATATTCGATCATTTCTGCCCTGCTGAACACTTCCTGGTCACCATGCGACCAGCCCAACCTGACCAAATAATTCAACAGGGCCTCTGGAAGGTAACCATCATCGCGGTACTGCATCACACCCACGGCGCCATGGCGCTTGGAAAGTCGCGCTCCATCGTCACCCAGTATCATGGGAACATGCGCAAACTGGGGGAATTCAGCTCCCAGAGCGCGGTAAATATTTATCTGTCGCGGCGTGTTATTGATATGGTCATCGCCGCGGATCACCAGGCTTACCGCCATATCGACATCATCCACGACGACGGTGAAATTGTAAGTGGGTGAGCCATCAGGGCGCGCGATTACCAGGTCATCCAATTCGCTGTTGGAAATATTGATCTGCCCACGTACTGCATCATCCCAGCTCACATCACCGGCATCCGGGTTGCGAAACCGCACAACAGGTTTGATGCCGGCGGGAATATCCTGGCGGTCGCGACAAAGACCATCGTATCGGGGCTTGATTCCCTGCTGCATCTGCTGCTCGCGCAGGGTTTCCAATCTGTCCTTTGGACAGTAGCAGTGATAGGCCTTGTTCGCATCCAGCAATTGCTGAGTGATCTCGGCGTATCGGGCAAATCGATGTGTCTGGTAGTACGGGCCT
>JBGTHE010000527.1:0-4069 GCA_041746335.1 Lysobacterales bacterium
TCAGAACCCAGAACCGATTGCCTTCGTTGCCGATGAAGTTGTACTTGGAATCAAATCCAGAGATCAGCTCGACCACGGGTGAATCGGGCTTTGTGAGGTCCTGATAGTAGATCTGGCCGTTGCCGTCGCTGCCTTTCCAAATGTAGATGATCAGGTACTGCCCGTCTTCTGTGACATGCGGCATAAAGGTCCATTCCTTGATGTCGCGATTCTCGTAGATCAAGGTATCTTCAGACTGTGGCGTACCGAGCTTGTGGAAGAACAGCTTGCTGTATGCATTGACGCCGCCGTCGTAGCGGCTGTAATAAAGCCCCGATCCATCTTTGGCCCAGGACACAGCGGCCCATTTCACACCTTTAAGCTCCTCAGGAAAGTCTTCGCCGGTTTCTATGTTTCGCACTTTCCATTGCTCCCAGTCGGAGCCCGCCTCCTGCACACCGTAAGCGAGGAGCTTGCCATCTTCACTGGGAATCCACGCTGCCAAAGCCGCAGTGCCATCTGCCAGTATCGTGTTGGGGTCGAGCAGAACACGCGGCTCGCTTGCCGGTGAATCGGTAACGTAGAGTACAGACTGGTTCTGCAAGCCGTCGTTTCGCACGTAGAAGTATCGGTCGCCGCTCTTGACCGGTATGCCAACGCGCTCGTAGTCCCAAAGCTCGGTGAGGCGCTTCTTAAGTGCGTCCCGCTGCGGAATCTGTTCGAGCCAGGCGAATGTCACCTTGTTCTGTGCCTCAATCCAGGCCCTGGTTTTGGGGCTTTCAAGATCCTCCAGCCACCGATACGGATCGGCAACCTTGGTGCCGTGGTAGTCGTCCACCTGGTCGACGCGCTGGGTTTCTGGGTATACCAGTTTGATTGATGAAGTGTCGGCAAATACGTCCGATCCAAACAGCGAGAGCGCACAGGACAAAACTGCGATAAAGGCACGTAACATTTCATTACTCCATATTGAGCGCTTGTTGGAAAAAGGCCAGCTGATCGGCGGCCAGTTCGATCTGCATTGACGTCGGCCGGCCCTGGCCGTGCCCGGTGCGGGTCTCAACGCGGATCAGCACCGGCGCATCGCCAGCCTGTGCATGCTGCATGGCCGCGGCGAATTTAAAGCTGTGCCCTGGCCAGACGCGATCATCGTGGTCACCAGTCGTGATGAGCGTTGGCGGGAATCTCGTGCCCGGCTTAACGTTGTGAAGTGGCGAATAGGCGCGCAGGAACTCGAAATCCTCGGGATTATCTGATGAACCGTATTCTCCGGCCCAGGCCCAGCCTATGGTGAATTCCTGGAAGCGCAGCATGTCCAGCACACCGACCTGGCAAAGCACGGCGCCGAACAGCTCGGGGCGCTGGGTCAGCATGGCGCCCATCAGCAGGCCGCTGTTGCTGGCGCCGCGCACCGCCAGCTTGGAGGTCTGGGTGTAATTGTTGTCGATCAGCCACTCTGCGGCGGCGATGAAGTCGTCGAAGACGTTCTGCTTGTTCTCCCGCATTCCGCCTTCATGCCAGTCCTGCCCGTACTCCAGGCCACCGCGCAGGCTGGGCTGGGCGTAAATGCCGCCTCTTTCGATGAATGCGACGAACTCCGGAGAGAAGCGGGGTGTTATCGAAATCTTGAAGCCGCCGTAGGCATACATCAGCGCCGGATTGTTGCCGTTGAGCTCGAGTCCACGTTTATGGGTGATGAACATGGGCACCTTCGTGCCATCCTTGCTGGTGACGAAAACCTGCTTGGTTTCATAGTCGTCCGGGTTGATCCTGAGCTTGGGCTGCTTGAACAATTCACTTTCGCCGGTTTGCACGTTGTAGCTGTAAATTGTGCCCGGATTGACGAAATCGACCTGCACGTAGAAAGTCTCTGGATCGCTGCGCAAACCGCGGAACCCGCCCAATGTACTCAGTGCCGGCACCTGCAATTGGCGTGGTGACGAGCCGTCCAGGGCAAAACTCCTCACCTGGGTTGCAGCATCTTTGAGGTACAAGGCAATGAACCGATCACCCACCAGGCTGACGGTCTGCAGTACCTGGCCCGCCTCGGGAATCACCGTTTTCCAGTTCTCGCGATCGGGTGCAGCGAGGTCGACCTCGATGACGCGGCCAAGCGGCGCATCGTGTTCTGTATGGAACCAGAACCGGTTGCCCTCGTTGCCGATGTATGTGTAGCTCGAGTCGAAACCCATGATCAGCTCGACCATCGGCGCATTCGGGTTGCCAAGGTCGCGGTACAGAATCTGGTTGGTGCCGTAGGCACCACCGGACCAGTTGTTGAGGATGAGGTAGCGCCCGTCCTCGGTTACTGAGGCCGTGAAAATCCACTCTTTCTGATCGGGTCTTTCAAAGACCAGCGTGTCCTGTGCCTGGCTGTCCCCAAGTTGGTGAAAATAGACCTTGTTGAAGTAGTTGATGGCGCGCAGCGCCTCACCCGCTTCGGGCTCGTCGTAGCGGCTGTAGTAAAGGCCGGAAGCATCCTTGTTGAATGTCGCCGAGGCCCACTTGATCCACTTGAGCTCGTCTTCGCGGTCCTTGCCCGTCTCCACCTCGCGTATCCGCCACGTCTCCCAGTCCGACCCAGCCTCTGAGATGCCGTAGGCCAGCAATTTGCCATCTTCGCTAGGCTCCCAGCCCACCAGTGCTGCCGTACCGTCCGCAAGCAGTGTGTTAGGGTCAAGCAGCAGACGCGGTTCGGCTTCCAGTGAGTCCGCCACGTAAAGCGCGGACTGGTTCTGCAAACCATCATTGCGGGTGTAGAAATATCTGTTACCGCGCTTGACCGGCAAACCGAAGCGCTCGTAGTCCCACAGTTCGGTCAGACGGTCCTTGATGGCGGCCCGTTGCGGAATCTGTTCGAGGTAGCTGAAGGTCAGCTCGTTTTCAGCTTTGATCCAGTCCTGGGTTTCTGCGCTGTCCAGGTCTTCCAGCCAGCGATAAGGATCGGCCACCTTCACGCCGTGGTAGTCATCAACTTGATCACTGCGCGGGCTGTTGGGATAAACCAGTTCTGTAGAGGCGGTGCGGGCAGTGTCGTCACCAGCGGCAAACACCAGCAAGCTGATCGAAGAGAAGATACCCGCCAGGACAAAGCGTTTCACATTGAAAGCAGGATTAGCCTTGATACTTGTCATTTGCCTGGTGCTCCGGTTGCCTTACAGTGAGCGCATCGGGAAAGCCGAATTTACGTTTATATCTGTAGCACGGCTGGTCATACTGCAGGTCAAATTCTGCTAATCAGCCGCATAACACCGCCTTATGCCAGCCCACGGAGCGGTAAGGAAACTGCAGACCATGAGGTGCCAAATTTTTGTGATGTCGGTGATAAGTACTTTTTATGCTGAAAGGGTATGCCAGGTAGTATCGTGCCTGTTCAACGAATTCGCTTGAAAAAAAAGGAGCACAAAGTGGCGGGAACCTTACGCCTCGATGAATTTTATGAATGCTTACTCCAAGCAAATTAAGGATTGCAAATGACGGCTGCTGACTCTCTCCCTGAACATGATGCACCGACAGTTGCCAGGGCGATCGCCCGTTTCGTGCACAGCCAACGCGTAAGCCGCGTATACACACTGCCCGGCTCGCACGTGAAACCGATCTGTAGCGAAATGTCGCAGCAGGGCATCCGGATCGTTTCGACCCGGCATGAATGTGCGGCAGTGCATATGGCGCACGCGGAGGCGAATCTTACCGGCACGATGGGTGTGGCGGTGATAACGACGGGCCCCGGTTTGACCAACGCCATTACCGGCATTGCCAGTGCTTACCTGGCGCGTACACCGCTGCTCGTGCTCTCTGCCCGGGTTCCCGACCTGCAGGCCGGAATGGGTGCACTTGAGGAGATTCCGCAGGCAGACCTCGTGCGCCCGGTGTGCCGTTTTGTACGAGAGGTGCGCGACGCGCGACATGTTCTCCCCAGCCTGCAAACCGCGACTGCCATGGCGCTGGGCAGCGACGGGCCACCCGGGCCCGTGTACCTCGACTTTGGCCCGAACCTGCTCAAGCAAGCTATGGCAGATTGGTACATGGATCCGCGTTGGTTCTGTCTCATCGAGCCACCTGCACGACTGCCGGACAAGGATGAAATCGA
>JBGTHE010000528.1:0-4261 GCA_041746335.1 Lysobacterales bacterium
CAGTTTGCTCAATGATCTGGGTTATACCGTTTTGCTGATGGATGCGGTTCCGGAAATGCGCCTCTGTGCCGATCTCTCGCATTTCGTGGTGGACCGTGAAATCCGTTTGCCATTGACTGAGAGGGACAACGAATATTTCCAGCGCATATTGCAACGTTCTGATTGTTTCCAGGGCCGCGTGGCCAGTGCCGAACAAGTGCAGGTGCAGCTTGGCTTTCCCCAACATCAGAAGTGGGTGAACCAGTTCCGGACCTGGTGGACTGAAGGTATGCGGCAATGGAAACAGCGTAACGCTGATGACGCTACCCTCGTTTTTTTGTGCGAACTCGGACCGCCTCCTTACGCCATCACCGGCGCTAATGGCCTTGAGCTTTCCGACCGCTGGCAGGAAGCCCTGCAGATCAGGCAATGGGTGCAGCAAGCCTGGGAAACGGTGTAGGAGCTCGTTCCCGACTAAACTGGCTGCTGCAATTCCTGCTGTTGATGGATATGCCGCCCCAGCCACCACCAGGCCACCAGTGCCAGCAGCAGATTGCAGATTGAAGTGGCAATGAACAGGCCCTCGATGCCGAACAGCCAGCGTCCCAGCAGTGCCATCGGCAAAAACAGCAGCAATACGCGGCTGGATGTGATCACCACGGCAGGCAAGGGGCGCCCCATGCCATTGAAAGCAGAGTTGGATGACATGGTAATGCCATGTGCGCCATAACCCAGCGACACCAGCCACAGATAATCCACGGCGACTTCGCGAATGCTTTCGGATTCGCTGAACAAACCGGTCAGAGGCCTGGCCAACAAAGCCAGTAACACGATCAGGACGACTCCATAGGCCAGGCAGAAACGCGTGATCAATCGACGCGCTTCCAGCAGCCTGTCGAAATGCCCGGCAGCAAAATTCTGACCGAAAAATGGACTGACCACGGCCGACATGGAGTAGAAAATCAGGAGCGCAAAGGGTTCGATGCGCGCCGCCACACCAAACCCTGCCACCGCATCCACGCCGTAGATCGCGATCAGAGAAACTACGATGGCAGCGGAGAGGGGAATGATGGCGTTGGTGAATACGGCGGGAAGGCCGATGCTCAGCATGTGTCGCCACGAGGCCAGAATCACCCGGAAAGGTGCCACCACGCTGGCAAAAACCTTCAGGTGTATCCCCAGGTACCACAGTGTGAATGCGGTGATGATGCCGTTGGCCACCAGTGTGGCGAGTGCGGCACCCATCACTTCCAGGCGTGGGAACCCAAACAGGCCAAAGATGAAAATCGGGTCCAGTATCAGGTTGATGACGGCGGCAGCAGTGATGATCCTGGCTTCTAGATCGGCTCGTCCACGCGCACGCAGAGAGGCCAGACAGGTCCAAAGACAGGCGTCCATGGGCGCGACCCAGTACCAGACTTGCATGTATTCGCGGATAACGGGCATCAGCTCGGGCGTAGCACCCAGCAGTTCAAACACCGGGGTTATGGTCATCAGGCCGATAATGCCCATGATGCCGAGTACAGCGGTGGCCAATACGACGCTGTCCGTGGTCAGTCGCTTGGCCTGTTCGTGATTGCGCCTGCCAATCGCGCGAGAAATAACCGAGGCGGCACCTGCTTCGAAGCCTATGCCGATGCCGTACACCAACCAGGTGATGGGAAAAGTGAAGCTGACGGCGGCCAGCGGTGCGTCGCCCAGCCGGGCGATGAAAAACAGATCAACGGCTTCAAATGAAAATATGGCAACCAGGCCCACGGCAAACGCCAGGGTCTGGCGACGCAGATGGGTGCCGACAGGTCCGGTGGTCAGATCACTCATTTTTGAAAAATTCTGCCTTTACGTGATCATGAACGGAGCAACGCCGCAGTCTAAACCAGATCATCAACAAGCGGCATGGTTCGGGCTTCGCTTTGGCAGCGTTTGCGCTCCGGCCGACGATGGGTATGATGGCTCATCAATTGCGGAGTTCAACTCCGCGCCAATCAGTAGGGAGTTTGTCCATGCGATTCGCCATTCCTTTGTTGTTCCTGTCCACCGTTCTACTCGCAGCCTGTGATGATAGCGGTGAATCTACGCAAGCCCAGGCGAAGCCGGCAGACCAGGCGGACCTTGTCCTGTTGGGCGGTTACGTTTACACCGTGGATTCCGGGCAAAACGTGGCACAGGCCGTGGCGATCAAGGAGGGTTTGATCCAGGCGGTGGGCAGCGATGAGGAAATTTCAGCTTTCATAGGACCGGAAACGGACATTCAGGAACTGGATGGCCGCATGCTGCTGCCGGGGTTGCACGACGTTCACATGCATGTGTTTGGCATCGTCGAGCCGGATGTGTGCTCCTTGCGCTCGCAGGCCATGACCCTCGAGGCAATGGTGCCCTACCTGCAGGAATGCATACAACGCTATCAGTTGGCGCCGGGCGAGTGGTTACCGGTGGATATGTGGAATTTTTCTGAAGGCAACCAGATATCCGCGAACCTGCCGGATTTACGGACCGCTCTGGATGCAGTGTCTGCCGAACACCCCATTGTCCTGTGGGGAAATGATGGCCACCACGGTGCGGCCAACAGCCTGGCTTTAGCGTCTGCAAAAGACGCGCAGGGCAATACGGTGGGCTTGAGTGCTGCCAGTCTGCGCAAGGAGTTTTCTGAGTACAAAGATCTGGTAGGAGTGAAGGAAAACGGCGAGCCTAATGGTGAGCTCAATGAACACGCGCGCGGCTTGCTGGATGCTGGCCCGCGGCGCGACCCCGCAAAACTCGGAGCATTATTGCCGGAGATCAACCAGGAACTGGCGCGCAATGGAATTACCTCGGCGCAGGATGCTGCCCTGAATCCGGCTTTCCTGCCTTACTTGCAGGATTTTGAAAATTCGGGTGCCATGCGTTTTCGGTTGCAGGTCGCCAATCGGCTTGAGCCCGCCGACTACACCGACTCCTTGAGCGGCCAGGTTCGCTTCGATCAAATGCTGGCTGATCTGGAGGCTGCGCGGGGGATGTTTGCTGGCAGCGAATTGATCGATGCCAGCGGCGTCAAGATTTTTTCGGATGGTGTGCTCGAAGGCAATCCCTACGGCGCGCCGCCCACATTGCCCAACTCAGCGGTGCTGCAAGCCTATCGGCAGCCACGATTCAATTTCGATCCCAATTCCGGCTCAGTGGATGTGGTGGGCTACGTAGATACGGCCAGCCCCTTATGCGAGGAAACCCGTGCCAATAAAGAGCGCTTTGATGATGCTGCAGCACGGACTGCGTTCCGCGCCGAGCATGGTTTTCATCCCGGTCAGTGCACAATTTCCTTTGGTGTTCTGGCAGATTCCCAGGACTTCATGAAAGAGTACGTCAAGCAGGTGGACGCAGCTGGCTTCACCATTCATATCCACGCCATTGGCGACAGGGCCGTGCGGGAAGCGGTTGATGCCCTCGAGCAAGTCACGCCAGCTGATGGCAGCAATCCGGCACGCCATGCCATGGCGCATGTGCAATTGGTGCACCCGGACGATCAGCAAAGATCGGGCAAACTCGGCCTGTACCTGGCTTGGACCTATGCCTGGATGTTGACTAACCCACCCTATGATTTAACGGTGATGCCCTTCCTCAGCGATGTCACCGGTGCAGGTGGTATCTACGATGCCGAAAGTTACCACATGAAAAACAGCTACCCGGTACGCAGCATGGCGCAAGCGGGTGCTGTAACCGCTGCGGGCAGCGACGCGCCAGTCGATGATCGCTCTCCACGTCCCTTCATCAATATGGCGACGGGTGTCACGCGTCAGGGCACTGACGGCAAAGTACTGAATGCAGACCAAGCCATCGATATCCACGAGATGATCCAGGCCTATACCCTCAATGGCGCACGTGCCCTGAAGCAGGAAGCGATTACGGGTTCGATTGAAGTTGGTAAGAAAGCGGATCTGGTGGTGCTGGACCGCAACATCGTCGAGCTTTATGAAGCCGGCAATGGAGTGGCGATTGCAGATACCCAGGTCGATGCAACTTATTTTGAAGGCGAGCTCGTTTACCAGCGGGAGTAGCTGCTTAGAACTGCAGTGGGGACTGCATCCCGCTTACGCCCTCCTAGCCCCGTATCCGCCCTATTTAAGGGCCATCCGCGGCCCCAGCTATTTTTGTCACCCTCTTGCGCACAGCCCGACGGCGGTAAGAGCTTCCGATTCTGGTCCTTGGCCCTTCGGGCTACCCTCGGTCCTCGGTCGTTCCGGCGACCGGCCCGAAACGCTGGATCGCTCTCGTGCATCGTGCACTTCGCGATCTGTGAACATCCCTG
>JBGTHE010000529.1:0-3367 GCA_041746335.1 Lysobacterales bacterium
CCACGAAGAAAATGCGAATTACGGTGTGCCGCTCTATTCAATCGCTGCCGCAGCCATGGGTTCGATCGCAGAACGCCAGCGTCAACAGGCACAGATGCATGCCAGCCAATTGCAGGACAGCGGCCCACAGCTGTGGATTCAGCACTATCTGGCTTCCACCCCTATTGAGCAACAGGGATTCCAGAACAGCCTGCGCGTCGTCCCGCCTGATGACGCCCGGCCCCTGGCCACAGCCCTGGAGCAGCAATTGACGGAGCATCCGGAGCTGGCGGGCCCGGCCGGTGAACTGGCCAGTCTGCTGGCGGACCCACAATTGTTTCTCGCTGCCTACCAAAGCAGCCAGGGCGCCGCATCTGTGAACCTGCTACGCGAAGCAAACTGGCGGCTCGACGCAGCGCAACGCGTCCAATTGTTGGCTGGCGCGATGGCGCTGGATGCAGCCGACAAAAGCGCCTTGGCGATTTCTATACTGGCGCCCGGGTTGCACGCCAATCCGAAAGTAAGCGAGAACTTGCTGAACCTGCTGGATGACCCCCAATTGGGAGCTGCTGCCGCCCTGGCTCTGGCCGGTCATCCCGATCAACAGGTCCAAGCGCGCCTGGAGGATATGCTGCATGCAGGGGGTTTGAAGGGCCGGCGTGCTGCAATGGCCCTGGACCAGTCGGTGTTCACAGATGATCAGCAGAGTGGTGATCAGGAGTGATCAACAGCCGCAAAGGTACCCATTTACGCCTCAGCACTGCATGCCTCTTGCTGCTGGTCTCAGCAGATCTATTCGCACAGGCCCGCATCATTGAGTGGGTGGAAAATGCGCCTATCGCAGACACCAACCGGATCGCACTCGGCTACCCGGTGCCTATCCCGGTGGATACCCCCGTACCATTTGATGGTTTCCGCAGCTACGCCGGATTGCACACCCAGCACCAGGACCTGATGAGCAGCTCGAACTTTGTGCATGGCCAGGTCATTGGCCAAACACGCTCCGGCCGTGCCATCTGGGCTTATCGTCTGGGCGATGCTGATTACCTGAGGCACGATGGGCAGGCTGAAGCGGCCATGCTGACCAATGGCGGCATTCATGCCCGCGAATGGCAAACACCGGAAATTGTTACTGGCATCATGGAACTGCTGCACGAGCAGCAATACGACGAGTACCTTTACAGCTACCTGCGCGATAACGTCAATGTCATCGTGGTCCCCGTGCTGAATGTGGATGGTTTCATGCAAACCCAGCGCTATCCCGCGCACAGCTGGCTCGGCACCGATGTCACCAGTCCCAACACCTCGCCGCGCGACGGCCGTATGAGGCGCAAGAACATGCTGCTGGCCGATCAGCTACTGAGCAGCCAGGATGATCACTTGCAGGGTGTGGATCTGAATCGCAACAATTCGCCTTACTGGAACACCAGCCCAAGCGACTCTTCAGCTGATAATCGCAGTCTGGTTCATCATGGACAATCGCCCGCTTCCGAGCCTGAAATTCAGGCTCTGCAAGCGGCTGCTCAGCTCGGGCCAATCAGCGAACTGGCGTTGTTTACAGACGTGCATTCCTTTGGAACGGTCAGCTTTTGGGTACGCAACAGCAATAACCGGCTGACCAACCAGACCGTCAAGGTGTTGCAGACTTTTGCCAACCACCACTACGCATTTCAGGCGCAAAAATGGTATGGCTTCGGCTCTCCAGGGCAAGTGGCGCTCAACCAGGGCATTGGCACCACCGATGAATACTTCACACACACGCATCAGGTCCCTTCATGGACGCTTGAAGTCGAGCCGGGCAACAATGCCGGCGCCGAATACGGGGGCCTGGGCCGTAATGGCCATGACGGATTCATCCTGCCGGAATCACAGATCCGAAGGGTGCGCACCCAACTGGCCGAAACCTTTGCTGTGGCCTATTACCAACAAGCCGGCCCGCCCAGCGTGACTGAAATGGGGCTGACTGACAGCCTCACCGGCGCGGTGGTTTTCAGTGCCAAGTGGGATCGCAGTGGGGCTGGCACACGTGAGCTTCACACCTACACCACGCAGCCACTGCAGCTGGAGCGCGACTACCAGGCCTGGATCGCTTTTGACAAACCCATGCGCTGGCGGGTTGGTGGACAACCCGGCAATATTCCGGGATCACCTGCTGGCAATACTACGGCCACGATCCAGCTAAAGATCAACGGCACCACGCTCAGCATGAACCAGAGCGATCAGCGCTGGCTGGGGGAGCCCGCTGATAGTCCTGAAGGGTACAATCGTTATGTCTACGATGCGCTGGCGGTGGATTTCAGGCTGCCCGCAGACGCTACCAATCAGGCAGCAGTCAGTGGCAATGTCAACGCCACGGTATTGATCAATGCCTTTGATATGACTGGTCATCGCGTGGATGCCAACCCTTCTACTGCGGCGCACTGGCACAACGGCGCCTGGTCAGGGTACGAAGACAGCAACGGCCAGGACCTGACCGATACCGGCGGCAACGACCAGACCTTGCAAGTAGCACTCAGCTCCGTTGCTGCAAGCGCGCCTTTTGTGGTGGAAGCAGGAACCTCTTCGATCTGGATAGACCCGGAACGCCACGGCGAAGGCTTCATGCTGGAAATCCTGGCCAATGATCGCGCCTTGGTTTATTGGTATACCTATGATCAGGAGGGCCAGCAGGACTGGTACTACGCGGTGGGCGAGATTCGGGGCAACCGCATTCTGTTCAATGAGCTGCTGCAAGTTGAGCACGGCCACTTCGGGCCCGGTTTTGATCCTGCCGAGGTCGAGAACATCGTGGTGGGAAGTGCCAGTTTCACCTGGTCATCCTGCGGCAGCGGCGTGATGGACTGGAGGCTGGATCAGTCAGGTGAGTACCGCACGGGGCGCATGAACCTCGTGCGACTCACAGAGGTGATGGGTCTGGATTGTGGTCAGCCACAGCAGGCTCCGCCATTAGCAGAAACCATCCTCAGCGGCACCTGGGCCGATCCCAGCCGGGCAGCCGAAGGCTACAGCCTCGAAGTGCTGAGCGATGGCCGCGTGCTGGTTTACTGGTTCAGCTACGGCCCCGACAGTGAACGGCGCTGGTTTTACAATCTGGGAGAAATACAGGGTGACAAGCTGGTATTCGATAATCTTCTGACCACCAGCGGACCTATATTCGGTGAGAAAAATGCACTCTCAAGCTTGCAACAAACCCCCTGGGGTGAACTCGAACTGGAACTGGGCTGTCTGAGCGGCACTGCCAGCTATTCATCCACAGAAGCCGGATTTCCATCAGGCACCATGCAATTGCAAAGGGTCACCCTGCTCGACAGCCTGGTTTGCCCCTGAACTGGACCCCGGATCGAGTCCGGGGTGACGGGGAAAGTGTGCCGGGCGCAGCGCATGCAAC
>JBGTHE010000530.1:0-2765 GCA_041746335.1 Lysobacterales bacterium
CGTCACCACCTGGTGTTGCTGGAGACCGGTCAGGCCGCCCTCGTTATGCGCATCCACCTGATCCGCGCAGCGCGCCAAAGCATAGAGATCCAGAATTTCATTCTGCGAGCCGACGATACCGGCGACCTGCTGTTGAACGAACTGCTTCAGGCGGCGAGGCGGGGGGTCAAAGTGCGCTTGTTGCTGGACCAGATGTTTACCGATGCCGACCTGGATTATCTGGTTCAGCTCACCATGGCCCATGTCAATTTTGAGATTCATTTCTACAACCCGTCGTTTGACAAGGCGGATATGGCCCATCACGACTGGATCAGTGGTGTGGCTTGTTGTTTCCGCAGCATCAACCAGCGCATGCATAACAAGCTTCTGGTGGTTGATGGCCTGGTGGGGGTGGTCGGGGGTCGGAATATATCTGACCGTTATTTTGATTATGACACCAGCTACAATTTCAAGGACCGCGATGTGGCCGTTTATGGCGCTACTGCTAATGACATGCTGGACTCATTCGAGCAGTTCTGGAGCAGCCCCAGATCGGTTGCTGTGCAGCATTTACGTGATATCGCCAAACGCTTGCTGAAAGCAACTCCACGGCCGCCGGAGGATTATGAGCCCAAACCCCGTTTGTTGCCTTTGCTGGAGCTGGTCAGGGACGAGGGCTATATCGATGAGCAATTTGTCTCACCGGCATTTGCAGTCTCTCGACTGGAATATTTCTACGACCTTCCACGCAAACAGGCCTTTCCGGAAGATGCTCCGAAGCGCGATATAACCGCCGAGCTCAATCGGGTACTGAATTCTGCCGAGCATTCCATCGTGATCCAGTCCCCCTATATGGTGCTTTCACGCCGGGCCCGGGAGCTGTTCGCGGAGCTGCGTCAAAACAAGCCCGAAATTGAGCTGGTTTTTTCCACCAACTCACTGGCTTCCACGGACGGCGATACGGTATACGGCAACACCCACAAACAGAAAAAGCGCTATGTCCAAAAGCTGGGCTTTCACATGTATGAATTCAAACCGTTTCCGGCAGATGCGCCAGAGTTTTTTCCGCGCTGGCCAGAGCTGATTGCAGAGAAAAAAGCCGGGATTAAAAGCCAGGCTTCTATTTCAGGCGATGGTTCCACCATCAACCTTCCGGCACCCCGCGTTGGGCTGCACTCCAAATCCTTTGTGGTGGATGGAAAGGTTGCCATGGTGGGATCGCACAATTTTGATCCACGCTCTGAAGACTTCAATACCGAGAATGGCTTGATTGTATGGGACCCGCCGTTTGCGCAAGCTCTTGAAGCGCTGATCCGCCGTGATATTGAACCGCAGAACAGTTGGGTGGTGGCGATGCTGCCTGATGACAATGAATCGGTTAGCAAGGATATCCCGGTAAATCATACGGCCATGGACTCAACCAGCTTTGCGAAAGGACCGACTTCCGATTTTGAATTAATCCCAGGGCGGCAGGTTGTACCTCCGGATTCACCTGAGTTTTATATGAACTATTATCCCGTTGGCAGCTTTCCGGAAGTTGTTCGCACCCGTCGGCAATATCTGGTCTTGTTTCTCGGCTCTATATTCGGCTTTTTGGAACCGATATTGTAATGATGGCTGCTGGACGAACCTTGCAGAAACTTGTAGGAGCGGGCTCGCTCGCGACCGGGTCGTTGTCCGGGCAACAACGCTTCTCTCCTCACATACAGGTTATCGAGCTTGCTTCGAATGAGCGCCCTTGAACTGGCGACTGTATTGCAACCGGGGAAATTTGCACATGATAAAACCACATAAGGACAGCATTGAAGCCTTGTTTCCCGCCATTCTGCAGCATCGGGAATACGGTGACAGTCCTCTCAATAACAGTCTGTTCCAGCTCGTCAAAACCATGCAGGCTGATACCTCGATAGCCAACAAAGTGCACGTGGACAGCATTACTACGGTGGGAGGCTATCAACCCGACGTCGTTCTGCACGAACATTGCGAAAATGACCGCGACTGGAAAACGTTTCTCGAAAGTATAGTAGAGCCGTCGGTGGCCGCTTACATGACAGGACATCAGAAAATGGTGGGCTGGCCCTTGCCGGGCAGTACCTGGCAGATCAAAGCCAGCTGGGCGGTTTTGTATCCGCCGGCAGCGTACCAGGCTCCGCATTTGCACCGCGATATTTCATGTGTGTTGACCTACTACGCCCGTGTGCCGGTGCGGCCGCGACCTGAAGGCGCTATTGGTTTTATCAATCCACACCTCGAATCCACTTTTCCGGTAAAACAGAACTGGCCATATGATCGTCATTATTTCCCCATGAACGGCACTTGCCTGGTGTTTCCCGGGTGGTTGCAGCATTTTGCGCATCCGCATTTTTCCAGCGACGAAGAACGCCTGATGTTTTCGCTGGATATTGTGTTCCATTCACCTTAGGCCTCGTCCTGATTTGCGCCGGCCAATCGTCCCGCTGCGAAAGAGTGGTACGCAGCGGGACAGGAAAAATCGAGAAGGATTTACGGACCCGTGCGGCGTTTCATTCCTTATTCCAGTTGCTGATGAACTTTTTCACGCGCACTCCGATCATCGTGCGACTGCATTCGGGCTACGGCTCGCTAGAGCAACTTGAACAATCGGAAGCCCGATGGCGGTAAGAGGTTCCGGTTCTGTCGGACGCAGCCGAGGACCGACCGAGCCACAAGGAGGAGCGACAGGATGTCGCGACAGGCCCGACCGAGCAGGACGCGAGTCGGGCCGTGACGCAGGGGCGACCGAGGCCCGAGGGCAGCCCGAAGGGCCA
>JBGTHE010000531.1:0-10572 GCA_041746335.1 Lysobacterales bacterium
ACGCTGGTCGCGTTCACGCGGCAGCAAGGTGCAAGCCCAGTTACCGCCGACGTCGCGCTGATCAAAGCAAAATCAGCTGCCAGAGTTCAGGCTCCCACGGCCGTGCTGGCCGAGGTAGCGGCTCAGGATCAGGCCGCGCGCGATACCTACGCGTTAGTGGAGTTGATCGCCATGCCCGGTGGCTGGCCGTATGCCAGCAGTGATGGAACCATTGAAGGCGGGATCGGCGTTTCAGGTGCACTCCCCAAAGACGATTCCGCCTGTGCTCAACATGCGGTCGAAGCCATTTTTCCACAAGCTGCTGGGAACCAAGGTGAATCACAATGACTAAAGTTATTCGCATGCTGAGCACATCTCTCCTGTTGTCCTTAACGGGAGTCGCTTTAGCCGACGACATTTCCGCAGGGATCAGCCCGCAACAACTCGAAGATGCGATCGCAAACGTTGACAGCAAGGTGATCGCCTGGAGACGTGATATCCACCAGAACCCCGAGTTGAGCAACCGCGAGACACGAACAGCTAAGCTCGTCGCGGATCATCTGCAGGCACTCGGGCTGGAGGTGAAAACCGGCATTGCGCACCACGGTGTAACCGCAGTGCTGCGTGGCGGCAAACCCGGCCCCACCATTGCGTTGCGGGCCGACATGGATGCCAATCCGGTTACGGAGGAAGTGGATTTGCCGTTCAAATCGACAAAGACCGCTGAGTATCTCGGCAAGACGGTCGGAGTCATGCACGCCTGCGGTCACGATGCGCACACCGCCAATCTGATAGGTGTGGCAGAAGCTTTGACATCGCTGCGTGAGGATTTGCCCGGAACGATCCTGTTCATTTTCCAGCCGGCTGAAGAAGGTCCACCCGAAGGTGAGGAAGGTGGCGCGGGCATGATGATGAAAGAAGGGATATTCGATGACGTCAAACCCGAAGCCGTGTTCGGATTGCATGTTTTTGCCGGGATTCCGGCCGGAGAAATCGGTTACCGCTCGGGTCCGATGATGGCGGCGGCGGACATGTTCAAAATCGAAGTCGTGGGCAAGGCTTCGCACGGTTCACGGCCATGGAATGGCGTCGATCCGATCGTGGCAGCTTCACAGATCGTGCTCGGCCTGCAGACCATCGTCAGCCGCCAGATCGATATCTCCAAATTGCCCGCCGTGGTGACGATCGGCAAGTTCGACGGTGGCGTGCGCAGCAACATCATCTCCGACAAGGTCGTCATGTACGGCACGATGCGCACCTTCGATGCGGACGTACGCCTGGACATCATCGAGCGCATTCGCCGCACAGCTGAAGACATCGCCTCCTCCAGCGGGGCCAGCGCCACCCTGACCATGGATGCCTATCGCTACCCGGTGACCGTCAATAATCCTGCACTCACTGAGCAAGTGCTGCCGTCACTGCACCGGGCCGCCGGAAAGGAACGCGTCGTTGAGCGGTCACTGGAGATGGGCGCAGAGGATTTCCCCTACTACACCGAGAGCATTCCCGGCTTCTTTTTCTTCGTCGGCGTTACCCCACCCGATCAGGACTTGTCGCAGGTCGCGCTCAATCACTCACCGCGGTTCTACATCGATGAGTCAGCGCTTCCTGTAGCGAGCCGTGCGCTGGCGAACATCGCGGTGGATTACCTGCAAGGGCAATAATCGCTCTTGGCAATGCTCCCGGGAGAGTCCCCTGGAGAAATCCTGGATGAATTCATTCAGGACTTTCAAATTCAAATCTGGAGTAAGGCACGATGACTGACAAATTTCCCACACTGATGAATCGACGTACCCTGATCACCGGTGCAATCGCCTCCGCCGCCACGCTGTCCTTCGCCGGAGCGGGAGCCAGCGCTGCATTTGGGGCCAGCGAACCACGCAACATGGATGCGCTCAGGAAGGCGGTCGATTCAGGCTATGACGACTCACTTTTGCGCATACAGGACTGGATGAGACTGCCGACGGTTGCCGCCGAGCAGATCAACATTGAGCAAGGTGCCGACTATATGGTCCAGCTCGCCACCGATGCAGGCTTTCAGAAGGTGCGCAAAGTAGCCACCGGCGGCAGTCCCGCGGTGTTCGGTGTCATCGATGCTGGTGCCCCACGCACGGTCGGCCTGTATTTCATGTACGACGTCAAACAATATGATGAACCCAATTGGTCATCACCACCGCTTGAACCAACGTTGTTCGACTATTCTCAAGGGCGTGCACTGCGCGGTCGTGGAGCAGCCAACCACAAAGGCCCGGAAGCTACTTTTCTCACGGCGCTTCACGCCTTCAAAACAGCCGGTGTGCCCTTGCCGGTGAACCTCGTCCTGCTGGCTGAAGGGGAGGAGGAGATCGGCTCACCCAATTTCACGAAGGCTTTCCAGGACCCGGAAGTGCTGGCCGCGCTGCAGGGCTGCGATGATGTCTTCATGCCGACAGGCTTGCAGGGCCTGGGGGGAGAAATTTCTATCTGCCTGGGTGCCAAAGGCATCATTGAGTGCGAACTGATCACCAGCGGCGAGCGTTGGGGGCGCGGATCCACACAAGACATACATTCCGGCTTCAAGGCTTCAGTAGATAGCCCGGTGTGGCGCCTGGTCGAGGCGCTGAGCACGCTGGTGACCGACGGCGGCAATACCCCGGCCATCGATGGCTGGTACGAACATTACCGCCCGCTCACCGACAGAGAGCGTGCGCTGATTGCCGATGCGGCACGCAACACCAAGGAGGCTGAAATCAAGCAGTATTTCGGCGTCAAGCACTGGATCAACGACATGACCTGGCAGGAAGCGCTTGAAGCGAATGCCGCACAGCCGACCGTGAATATTGAAGGGTTGGTGGCAGGCTACACGGGCGCCGGAGGAAAAACCATTCTTCCGTCACGCGCTACCGCCAAGCTTGACCTGCGTTTGGTGCCGAATATGACGGCGAAGGACTGCGTTGCGAAGATGCGCGCTCACCTCGACAAGCGCGGTTTCAATGACGTCGAAGTGAAAATCGGCGGCGCCTACGATCCTACCGAGACGGCTGAATCCAGCGGCTTGATCGGCGCCGAGAAGTCCGTACTCAAACGTCTGGGTGTTCCCCACTCGGTGGCTCCGCGTATCGCCGGCTCGTATCCCGGTTATCTCTTCACCGGCACACCCTTGTTCAAGCCCTTCAACCAGTTCGGGTTGGGGCACGGTGGTAAAGCCCACGCGGCAGACGAGTTCTACCTGATCGAAAGCACCAATCCCAAAATCGCCGGCCTGCGGGAAGCGACCATGGGGTACGTGGAGTTTCTCTACGAATTGGCAGCGATATAAGGCAACTCTGATTCATTCAGAGCTTCCATAAATTGAACACGGCGGGAGCCAGGCGCTTCCGCATGTTCAAAAGGATTGCCTGGATTCTGCATAAGCCCGAGTTATGCGGCTGATTAGCAGAATTTGATCTGTCGCATCGCCCGACATGTAAATATACAAAAAAAATTGCACTACCAAAAAAGTGCGTTCTTTCGAGGCATGGGGAGATGATAATTGACTTCCTTCGACTCTTACTCCCAGCATGTTTAGTTCACTCCATCGAGACGTGGGTATGAATAAGGAAATGATGATGAAATCTCGCTTTCCTCGCGCGCTGCTAGTTGCAGTCATGACTGGTGCTCTGTTTGCAGGACTGGCGCATGCTCAGAACGACGGCCCTGAGGCACGTCCGATTTACAACCGCGACCAATGGATACCGGCAACGGTCCCAACCTCAGACGATGGGCTGCGTGTTCCGGTGCCCGCTGACTACAATGCTCCCACGGGTTCCTTTGTTCTAATGGGTGGACGGCTGTGGGATGGCACCGGTAAGGACGCGCGTGAGGCCACAATCGTGGTTGAGGGCAAGACCATCACTGCAGTCCTAAAACCTGATGAGCAAAGATGGCCGGAAGACGCAGTGATTTACGATGTCACGGGCAAGACGGTGATGCCGGGTCTGGTCGACCTGCATGGTCACCTCACTTTCCTGAATCCAGGGGATGCCATGAACATCTACTCGAACGCCAACTTCAGCGGCGCCGAGTCCGTGATGCGTGGAGTAAAGCGGATGGCAACCTACCTCGAATCCGGAGTGACCAGTGTGCGGGATGTGGGCTCTCATGGCGATGCGCCATTTGTGCTCAAGCGGCTGCAGGCTTCCGGTGAATTGCCGGGGCCGCGCATACTGAATGTCGGCCAGCTGATCACCCAGACCGGCGGGCACGGCGCAGTACATGCTTTCGGCCCCGGCTTTCCCGAAGTCGCCAATGGCAACCCCAATTCCATGGTGCGCATAGCCTCCGGCCCGGAAGAGTGGCGCGAAGCCGTGCGCATCCAGTTTGCCAAGGGTGCCGACCTGATCAAGCTGGCCAGCGAATATACCCAGGAAGAAATCACTGCCGCAGTGGATGAAGCGCACTCGCTGGGTATGGCGGTTACGGTGGATGCAGAGACGCAATACATCGACATGGCAATCAAAGCAGGCGTGGACTCCATCGAGCACCCGCTGCCGCGCAGCGATGAAGCGGTCAAGTTGATGGCCGAGCGCGGTATTGCGTCGGTGCCAACGCTGATTGCTTATCGCGTCATCATGCGCGCTATGGGTGGCTACCATGGCTCCACCTCACGGCGCTTCGAGCTGAACGAGGAGGTCAACGAAAACATGGCCGCCGAAATGCGCCGCGCTGGTGTGAAGATGGGTATCGGCCTGGATGTGGTGGCTTTTGCGAATACCGAATTCCTGCCAGGATCCTACATCGACGAACTGGAGTCCTTCAATCGCATTGGCTTCAGCAAATCCGAGGCGCTGGTCGCGGCAACCAAAACGGGCGCCGAGATCATGCGAATGGGCGACCGGCTGGGCACCATTGAGACGGGCAAGCTCGCCGACATCATCGTCGTCGACGGCAATCCCGACGAGGATTTCAGCGCGCTGCGCAAAGTGCAGACCGCCTTCGTCAATGGTCGGCTGATGCTGCAGGATGGCCGCATTTACCGGCACCCGCACGAAGAAGTACCGCTGCCCCAGACACAACCCGAATCGCAACCCGAAGCGAAGGAAGCAGGAGAGTAACGTGCTGCATTTGGATGGTGTGGAGCACGTTTATCCGAACGGCACGCGGGCGTTGGATGGGGTGACGATTACGATTGGCAAGGGCATGTTCGGCCTGCTGGGGCCCAACGGCGCAGGGAAGTCATCACTGATGCGTACGATTGCAACCTTGCAAACACCAACGGCGGGGCAGATTCGCTTTGGCGACATCGATGTCCTCGCTGAACCCGGTCGGCTTCGCGCGACACTGGGTTATTTGCCGCAGGACTTTGGTGTGTACTCTAGGACATCTGCTTACGATTTGCTCGACCACATGGCCTCGCTCAAAGGCATTATCTCTGCCGCTGATCGTCGAGCCACAGTCGAAACGCTGCTGGCACAAACCAATCTATGGACCGTTCGCGACAAGGCCGTCGCGGGATTCTCCGGTGGCATGCGGCAGCGGTTTGGCATCGCCCAGGCATTGATTGGCAACCCGGAGCTGATCATCGTCGATGAACCCACCGCCGGCCTTGATCCCGAAGAGCGCAACCGCTTTTACAACCTGTTGGTGGAGATAGGCGAGAACGTCGTCGTCATCCTCTCTACCCATATCGTCGAAGACGCGGCCGATTTGTGCCCGCGTATGGCAGTACTTGCGGCGGGACGCATCCAACTCGATGGCTCTCCGGCCGAACTGATCCAGCGCAGTCGCGGCACCATCTGGTCAAGAACGGTAGCACGTGAGCAGCTTGAGGAATTGAAAGCTGCCCATGAAGTAATCGCGGTGCGGCTGTTGGGTGGCCAAACCAACATCTATGTCCTTTCCGACCGCGATCCCGGCAACGGTTTCGAATTATTCAATGGCGGGATGGAAGAAGTCTACCTGACAACCCTGATGCGCTCTCGCCGCGCCGCTACAAATCAAGTTGCCCGGGGGTCAGTCTGATGTTCGCTTCTATCGCCCGTTTTGAATGGCGTTACCAGATGGGTAATCCCGTGTTCTGGGCCGCTACCATTATTTTCTTCCTGCTCACGCTCGGCGCCGTAACTGCGGAGTCGATCCGTCTGGGCAGCGGCGGCAACATCCACTCCAACGCGCCTACGGCAATTACTCAAGTTCAGTTGCTCATGTCCATGTTATTCATGTTCGTGACCACCGCGTTCGTCAGCAACGTGGTGGTGCGCGATGATGAAACCGGCTTCGGCAACATCATCCGGACCACCCGGATCGGCAAGCTCTCCTATCTGTTCGGCCGGTTCAGCGGAGCCTGCCTGGCTGCGGCCGTAGCGTTCCTGGTCGTGCCGCTGGCAATCTGGATCGGCACCTTCATGCCCTGGGTCAATCCCGATTTCATCGGCCCGAACCGGCTGCAGGATTATGCGTTCGGCTATCTCGTTTTTGCGCTGCCCAATATCCTGATTACTTCGGCGATCTTCTTTGCCATTGCTTCCTGGACGCGTTCGGTAACCTACAGCTATCTGACCGTAATCCTGTTCATGTTTTCCTACTTCGCGCTCACAGCGATGTTGCGAAAATGGCCCGACCTGTCGCTGGCATCTTTTTTTGAACCGTTCGGAACCATTGCCTTTGGATTGGGTGTTCGCTACCTGACACCGGCGCAGGCGAACACACATACACTGGAACTCACGGGCTTGCTCATCAGCCATCGTCTGACGTGGCTGGCGATTGCCTCGGCGATTCTGCTGGTCGCCGTGTGGCGGTTCCAGTTTGCAGAACGTGGTGCGACCAAGCGCGTCATGAAACGGCAGGAAAAGCGTGCGCAGAAGCTGGCCGCAGTCCAACCGATGTTGGTGGACCGGCTGCCAGCAGCTTCGCCGGCACAGGCCGCCTGGCACCAGCTGAAAGTGCGTACCCTGCTGGAGATGAAACTGGTTTTCAAGTCGCCCGCTTTCTGGGTACTTGCCGTGTATGGGGTGATCAACCTGTACATTTCTCTGAACACGGTCGGCCGCGTCTATGGCGTACCGACGTGGCCGCTGACATTTGCCATCGTGGACGCTGTCCGTGGGAATTCAGCCTGGATCACGCTGTTGCTGGCGATTTACTTTGCCGGTGAAGCGATGTGGCGTGAACGCGACCGGCGCTTCAACGAGATCATCGACGCTACGCCTTTCCCAAACTGGGTGTTCCTGGTATCCAAGTTGTTGGGAGTCGTTGGAGCCCTGACTGCCCTCAGTGTGGTGATCGTGTTGCTGGAGGCCATCCTGTTCCAGCTGGCAAGCGGAGTTACGGATATCGAGTGGGGCCGGTGGCTGGTCTGGGTCGCTCTGCCCGGGTTCCTCTATGTGCTGCATTATTCTGTGCTGGCCATCGTAGTGCAGGCGCTCAGCCCCAACAAGTTTGTGGGCTGGGGCATCATGCTGCTGTATTTGATTGCCACCACGGCCCTGGCCGGCATGGGCGTGGATCACCCACTGCTCACCTACCCCGAAGCACCCATGCCGCTGTCGGATATGAACGGCGCAAACTATGGTGGGGCTACATCCTGGTGGTTGCGCGCCTGGTGGACGGTGATTGCAGTCGTCCTGATCCTGATTGGCCATCTGATGTGGCGGCGTGGAACGGCCGTTACGCTGAAAGGCCAGTGGCGCACATTGGGGGCTCGCCTGCGTGGGCAATCGCGGGTATTTATGGCTGCCGCCCTGGTTGCCACTGTCGGCCTGGGGGGATTCCTGTTCTACAACATGAATATTCTCAACCAGCGCTTGAGCGGCGATGAACAGAATCTCATCGTGGCGAACTACGAGAAGGAATACTCGCAGTACATCGATACGCCGCAGCCAAAGCTGACAGACATCACGCTGGATGTGGACTTGCAGCCGTCGCGGCGATATGTGCGGTTTGATGGTTCATACAAATTCATCAACGCGACCGACGAACCCATCGATATCCTGCATGTCCGCATGTTAGTGCCAACGGTGTCCGTGGAGGAGCTGGATGTGCCCGGCGCCGAACTGCTGAGTTTTGATGAGGACGTCGGCCATCGAATCTTCGAGCTTGACACCCCGCTGCAGCCGGGCGCCAGCGGCACTCTGACATTCCGGACGGTGGTCCAGAAGCGCGGAATTGCGGCATTGCCGGGTGATTCCCAGAATTACGAGTTCGATGCGCAGCCAGCGGTGAATGGTGCCTACCTGACCAGCCTTGGCCTCACGCCCACCATAGCCATGGATCGCTCGGGCTTTCTGCAGGGTAATACCCTTCGCAGCAAATACGGACTGCCGCCCGCTCTTCCCACACCCGAGCTTGAGGATGATTCCGCCCTTTACCGCAGTTATGTGGGCGTGGATCGCGTCAATACTGACATAACGGTCAGTACCGATGAGGACCAGACCCTGATCGTCACCGGGGAGCGGGTGTCAGAATCAGTGACTGACGGTCGCCGAACGGCACGTTTCGTGTCGCCGATACCCACGCTGAATTTCATCACCATCCAGTCGGGGCGCTATGAGGTGAAGACTGCTGATGCCGATGGCGTCGAAGTCAGTGTCTACTATCACCCCGAGCACGCGTGGAATGTCGACCGGATGCTCGGCGTCATGCAGGATTCCCTGGCTTATCTCACGAAGAATTACGGCCCGTATCAGTACAACTATGCACGAATCATCGAACGCCCAGGCTATGGCGGCGGTGCGAACTCGGCGCCGGGCACAGTCGGATATTCGGAGAATGTCGGCTTCACCATGAATCTCAGCGATCCGAAAACACTCGACTTCCTGGGCTATGTCACTGCGCATGAACTGGCGCACCAGTGGTGGTTCCACCAGGTCATGCCGGCGGACGTTCAGGGTGCCGAAGTGCTGACCGAAACCCTGGCGCAATACTCGGCGATGATGGTGATGAAGCATCGCTATGGGCCCGAACAGATCCGGCAGTTCCTCAAGTATGAACTGGATATCTACCTGCAGGGGCGGCGTCAGGAAACCACCGAGGAGCAGCCGCTGGCCCGTGTGAACAAGCAGGGCTATATCCACTACAACAAGGGCTCGATCGTGATGTATATGCTGCAGGATCGCCTGGGAGAGGAGCGCGTGAATACCGTGTTGCGCGGCCTGATCGACCGCTATCGCTTCAAGCCCGCGCCGTTTGCGCGGTCCAGCGACCTGGTGGACGGCCTGTTAGAGATTGCCCGGACACCGGAGGATCGCGAGCTGATCCTGGATCAGTTCTATCGGATCACACTTTATGCCCTGAAGGCGAAGCAGGCGAGTGTCCGCGTCCTGCCGGACGGTCAGTACGAAACGACAATTACGATTGATGCCAGCAAGTTCTACGCCGATGGCGAGGGCAATGAAGAGCAGGCCGATTTCAACGAGCAGGTAGACGTGGGCGTGTTCACCGCGAACCCCGGCGATTTTGGTTTCGGTGCCGAGAATGTCCTGTCGATGCAGCGTCTGCAGATTCGCTCGGGTGAACAGCAGGTAACCATCATCACAGCGGACAAGCCGGTGTATGCGGGGATTGACCCCTACCTCCACTTCATTGATCGCGACTCGAATGACAACATCACTTCCGTGACCAACGAGGGAAGCTGAACGAGGGAGCGCAGGGGACTGTGCGCTATCCTTTGATGGAGTCGCGACTACTACATTAGAGGCAAGCAATTGAGTGCGAAGGAAAACACGCGGGGGCACATCTCTTCCTGCTTACGACGGTTTTGGCCAGCCGGGATCAACGTCGGCGGCAGCTGATGGAGGTTCAAATGAATAGAAAAGTTTTCATAGTATTTTTGGCTATTTTCTGCGTGTTCAGTGTCCAGGCGCAGCCGTCGCAGCATTCCCCCGGCGCGGACTTGATCGTAATCAATGCAAAAATCTTCACCAATAACCGCGGACAGACCGAAGCGTCCGCCTTGGCCGTCAAGAACGGCCGAGTCTATTCGGTTGGCCCCGATGCAGAGATTCTGAGTTTGAAAAATTCAGAAACGAAGATCATCGATGCGCATGGCCGCAGACTCATTCCGGGTATTATCGACGCGCACACTCACGTGCTCAATGAAAGTGGCTACAACTACAATGTAAGGTGGGACGGCGTGCCTACGCTAGGCCGTGCGCTGACCATGCTGCGCGATCAGGCAAAACGAACGCCTGAGGGGCATTGGGTCAAAGTGATCGGAGGTTGGTCCCCCTACCAGTTCGAGGAGAACCGGTTCCCCACGATGGACGAGCTGCGCGAAGCTGTGCCCAACCGTCCGTTGATCGTGCAATACGCCTATAACCGCGCCTTCCTGAATAAGCAGGCGATGGACGCTTTTGGCGTGGGCACCGATCGGTTTCCCGCATTGGCCGGAACAGAATTCGAGAAGGACGGAAAGGGAAACTACACAGGCGTGGTCCACGGATACACATTCACCTTCATCGCCATGGAGACCATGGTCCCGCAACTTTCATTCGATGAAGAAGTGAGTTCGCTGATCCACACCGTCCACGCCTTGAACCGTTTCGGTGTCACCTCGGTCATCGATGCAGGTAACAGGGGCTACCCCACGGGACAAGCCACGGTAGACGTACTCGCCCGCGACAACCGCCTCAACGTGCG
>JBGTHE010000532.1:0-3347 GCA_041746335.1 Lysobacterales bacterium
GGTGTTGATCATCACCTGCACGTTGGTAATATCGGGTACGGCATCGATAGGCAGCCGGGTAAAGTTCCAGATCCCCAATGCCGCGAGCGCCAATACCAGCAGAATGACCAGGCGACTGCGGTGTATTGAAAAGTGTAAAATTATGTCCAGCATCAGAAAACTCTTAGTGATCGTGTGAGGCGCCGGATTTTTCAATATCGGCCTTGATGATGTAGCTGTTTTCGGTTACGTACTCCGTGCCCGGCTCCAAGCCGCCCAGCACTTCCACCCACGGACCAGCCTCACGGCCCAGCTCCAGCATCCTGACTTCATATTCCTCACCCACCTTGGCATAAACCACCGTGAAGTCGCGAAAGCCCTGCAGGCCATTGCGTTTCACTGCCAGCGGCACAGTAAAAGTATCAACTTCGAGCTCAGCGGTGACGAACAGGCCCTCGCTCAGAAAGCCATCCGTGTTATCGACCTCCGCAAAAAACAACCTGGCCTGGTCTTTCCGTACAGCAGTCTTCGATCCTTTGATGGTGCTGGCGATGGATTCTTCGAAACCATTGACCGTAAGGGTTACCGAGGCTTCTGATTTGACTTTGTCGCTGTCAGCTGGATAGACAGCCAGTTCAGCCCAAAGGGTGTCAGTACGCGTTATTTCCAGCAATGAGCGCCCTGTACTCTGTTCACCGGTATTGCCAAGCTGCTGACTGACGACTCCGTCTATCGGCGCCGTGATCTGGTACGTTTTAAAACTCTCGTTACTGTCGACCGTGACCAGCACCTGTCCCTTGCTCACTCGATCCCCCAGCTTGACATGCATCTGTTGAATCTCCCCATCAAAGCGAGCCTGAATCTGCCGCCTGGCATCCGGCGGTAGTACCAATGTGCCGTATACCCGGATGGTCTGATGCAAAGTCGCTGCATCAGCAATTTCCGTGGCAATGCCCATGGCATCAGCCACCTTATCGGCAATGCGTGTCCGGCCTTCCAGGTTGTCGTATTCCCAACGATGGGTTGTGCCCTGGTGCTCAGCCGTTACCGTAACCACAAATGAGTGCGGCTCATAAATCACTGTGTCTCCGCGCAGGTAATCGCTTTCAGCTTGAAACCGGATGTCGTCCACCACATTCCCCAAGCGAGTGAGCTGTACTCGAAGATCCACAGCGGCGGGTGAAACCGCGTGAGCGTTGTTGGTTACCCACACACGAAACTCCGGCGGCACTCCGGTTTCGAAAATGGAGAGCTCAACGGCAAAGTCGCCATCCCGCAGCATCCGCCCTCCATGCGGCCCTTTTTCGGGTTCGGCCTGCTGAACCTCCAGCGCTGGTTCGGCGTTGGCGATTGACGACAGAAACAGAGAAGACAGGAGAAGCTGGCCCAGAAACAGAAGGCGAGAGGAATGGGTGTTCATGATCGAATTTCTCACGGTGTTAGCGCTCCTGAAATGTCAGTGTTGTGCCGCTTAGGCGCTGCATTTCAATATGCTGCAAATGAATCGCTTCGAAGGCGCTTAACAAATCCTGCTCCGCCCCCAGCTTTTTATTCAGGATGGAAGTCCACTGCAGATAACCCAGCTTGCCGGACTCATAGGCCCGGGCAGTCTCAGCCAAAGCTCGATCCAGGGCTGGGATGACCCGTTGTTGCAGAGTCTCGATAACGTGTTGACTGTGTTTGATTTCCAGAAGCAGGACGTAAAGCTGCGTAGACAATCGAAGTTGAAGCGCTTTCGACTCGCTCTGGTATTCACCTTGCTTGGCCCGAAGGCTCCTGATCTTTCCGTCAAGGCTGCGGTCTTTCCCAAATGGCAAGGAAACACCAGCGACCAGACCAAAATCATCCGTAGCCTCAAATCGCCGCACGCCTGCCGAAAACTGCAATTGCGGCCTGGACTCGATTCGCGCCAGCTCTATTTCTGATTCGGCAATACGCTGCTGAGTGGCGAACAGGGCCAGTGCGGGGTTCTGCTTGAGCTGCTCAAATTGTTGGTCAACACTCGCCAGGGCGGGGATTTTATAAAGCTCACCCACCAGAACAATGTCATCACCCTCACCGCCCCATTGAGCACTCAGCAGGTAACGCGTCGCGCTCAGCATATGCTGCAGGTCTTCAACTTCCAGTTCGCGTTGAGCCAGCTCCACCTCAGCCTGAAGGCGCTCAAACTCGGGGGTTCTGCCGGCATCGACACGCTCTGTTATAAGAGCGACAGTATTACGAGCCTGCTCGACGGCTTGTTGTGCGAGTGTAAATCGGTGCTCTTCGACCAGAGCCTGAATGAACAGTCGCGCGGTCTGGGCGGACAGATCCAGTGCTTTGATTTCCTGCTGGGCATCGACCTGGCCGGCAGCAATTTGTGCAGCTTGAATGCGACCATCGATTCGTGCAGCTTGTGTTACCCAGCTGATGGACAAGGTGGACTGAGCATTGTCAAACGCCTGGTGATCACCAGTGCCACCGAAGTCTTCAAGCATCAGGCCAATGTCAGGACGGTGACCCACGCCAGCCTGGTCAACCAGGCCCTGGTACGCTTCCCGTCTGTGCTGGAAAACACCCAACTGCGGGTGCTGCTCAAGCGTGCGTTGGACCGCTTGATCCAGCGTTAAAGTCACCTGCTCTGATCGACTTTGGGCATGGACAGATGAAGCCAGGATCCATGAGCCACCGAGAATCAAAGCAGTGAGACCATGCTTCAGGAATTGCTTTAAAAACCGATCAGCCATCGGTATTTTTTGCGTGTTGATACAGAGCTTCATCCTCGTGCCTTTGCTTCAGAAAAAATTAGTGTGAAAAGACTGCTTCTACCAGGTGATGCAAGGCATCTACCCCTTTGAAGGAAATGACCGAGGTTATCGTCAGGGCCAGCAGACAATTGAACCAGGGTAAAGATTGAAGTCTTTGCGGCGAAACCAAGGCTTTGACCCGCGAATCAATATCGTTCCCGATGAAATAGCTCACCATGGCCGGGTGCAATTGGCCATCAAAAGAGCGTTGCATTCTTGCGGTCTTGACCAGGGTTTGGGCGATCTCGAGGGTGCAGTGCGACTTGCATACTTCAGCATCGGCCAGTTGCTCGATTGCCAACGAAAACATTTGATTCAAACGGCGAGCCAGCGGTTTTGGATAAAACGAGGCGAATAGCGAAAACAGAAGCTTCTTTATTGTGTCCTTATGCCTGATATGAGCGCCCTCGTGCTCGATGATGATATTCAGTTCCGTTTCAGAAACCTGCTCAATCAGCCCGGTCGTGAGATAACATTTTGGCTTCAGAAGTCCGGCGGTAAACGCTGACGGAATCACGGATTCAAGAACAATGATATCCCGCCCAATTTCCCGCTGTCTGGACTTTACCCCGGAGAGTCGCC
>JBGTHE010000533.1:0-4810 GCA_041746335.1 Lysobacterales bacterium
CATCCAGCCTTCCGGCAATATCGGCTTGCCGTCGATAACCCCACCATGGAGCATGAACAGACCAAAGCGTGCAAAATCGCGCAGGGTGGCAGACAAGCCACTGCCGCCAATCTCCAGTCCCCCGGGCGATTCCAGCCACCACCAGGCATCCGCCTGCATACCCATGGGAGCCCAGATTTTTTCCGAGAGGTAGTCAGCAACCCAGCGGCCCGTAGCAGCCTGCACCAATGCACCGGCGACCTGCGTTTCACCGGTACTGTAATTCCAGCGACTGCCAGGCTCGGCCGCCCGCGGCAAACTGGCCATCAAATCCAGAATGGCACCCGGCTGCTGTGAAATCTGTGCTTCGAGCATTCGCCGGCGATCAGAGCTTGCATCCGTATAAGTTTCATTCCACCCAACCCCCGAAGCCATCGACAACAACTGTCGCACACTCACGCCATCGTAGGCGCTGCCTTTGAGCTGGGGTAAATACTGCACAATGAGATCATCCATGCTCTGGATATGTCCATCCTGGATGGCGGCGCCTATCAACATCGCTGTCATGGACTTAACCATCGACATGGACATCCAGCGACTGTCCTCTGCATTACCACGAAAGTATTGCTCATATGCAATCTGACCCTGATGCAGGATTAAAAGTCCGGTCACATCATTGAGCGCGATCACATCCACCAGGTCATATTCCGATTCGCCTGATTGAAAAGAAAAATCGCTCATGTCGCGCAACTTCACGGAAAGTTCTGAAACTGATGCGCCTCGCGCCACCCTTCTGGTGGGAAACAGCCGATGGATATTCCGGAATGTGTTAACACGAATGTCGTCATCCAGGCTCCCGTCATAAATCTCGCGCACCGTGCCTATTGGCTCCTGAGCATGGCGGTAGCCCTGATTTGAAGGTGCTTCTTGCTGCACTGGTTGCGGCTGCGCAGCAAGATACCCGGGACAACACAGCAGCGTGAACAACAGGGTCATCAACACCGGACGCAGACCAGATCGAAAACCTGAAAATTTCAAACTCCTATCCTGATTGACCCGGGAGCAAGCTCTGGCTCCAGTAATGCGCAAAGACATTATTCTGCGCACCTATTCCGGATAGCTGTTAAAGGCCGGAATAGGCCCTTCCTCGCAAGACCAATGAGCGCGTGAACCCACAAAAATTCGTGCTTGCGGGCGTATTGACGGTTCCTGATCCAATGAGCCGGCTGGAATGAACACCATACCAGCCGCCTCAATAAACCGCGGCAGTCGACCGCCACAGTTTTTACAAAACGAGTTGGTGAAACGTTCGGCTTCAGGCAACTTGAAGGTCTGCACCTGGTCCTCACCGCTTTCCCAGCTCAATGTTCCTTGCAGAAACAGGTTGCTGGCATGGCCGGTGCCCGACGCTTTCCGGCAGCGGGAACAATGACAGTGGTAAAAACGCAGCGCCTCACCCGTCGCGGTATAGCGGGCCGCACCGCACAGGCAACTTCCACTCAACATTTGTTTTGGGGACTGTTTCAGCGATTGCTCACTCATGGCGATTACTTCACGGTTGCGATGCATTCGATTTCGGTGCGGGCACCTAAAGCCAGCCCACTGCTACCCAGCGCACTGCGTGCCGGCGGATTGGTCGGGAAATAGGTTTTGTAGACTTCATTCATGGCCGCCCATTCACCGATGTCTGCCAGGAACACTGTGCACTTGACCACCTCGGCCAGAGAAGAGCCATTCTCTTCCAGGGTGGCCTTGATGTTCTCCAGAGTTTGCCGCGTTTCTGGCTGTATGCCTCCTTCAACCAGTTGCATGGTTCCAGGGATAATGCCCAGATCACCTGACAGATACAGAATATGCCCCACCCTCACGGCCTTGGAAAACGGCATACCCAGTTCCGGGTCCCATTGGTGCGTGACCTCGGGCGACTCTGCGGATGCTCCTGATGAAGCCAATCCGGCCAACAGAACGCTGTTCAATAAGAATTTTTTCATGTGCTATCTCCTGATTAATGGCCTTGAATAGTAAAACGATACGGTAATCAGATTTCCCCATTGCTGGCGAATTTGGCAATGTGTTCTGCAGCGCGGAACGCCAGTGCCTGTATGGTCAGAGTGGGTTGACCGCGGCTCGATGTCACCAGACTGGAGCCGTCGCAAATAAACAGGTTAGCCACTTCATGCGAGCGATGATAGCGATCCACTACGGAACTCGCCGGATCATCGCCCATTCGACAGGTACCCAGCAAATGGGTAAACAGGGTTTGCGCTACCACCGGCTCACGCAGGGTACTGATGGCTCCTGCCGCATCAAGGATTTCTGTAGCTCTATCCTGCAGAAATAACGCCATGGCCAGATCATCAGCATGATCGCGATAAGTGATGCGAACCGCAGGTCTGCCGTGCGTGTCTTTCACCTGTGGGTCCAGGGTGATGTTGTTGCTTTCCTGAGCAAGAGATGTGGTACTACCCAGTATTGCCATATGCCGACTGAAGTGATTGACGATATCCTGCTTCAACTCTCGTCCCCAGCGCATTTTCGGCATGTACGCTTCGGTGAAGGCATTAAGGATGGGGCCTCCCTCGACCAGAGGTCTGCCATCCAGGCCACCTCCACCATAAAAGCCGCGCGCCGGATCATGCTCATAGAAATCGTGTGCGATACGGGTGCATTGAATTCCTTTCCAGTCGTTCAGTTCATGCTCAAAATATCCATGCACAACCGAATGGCCATTCCCCATCAGGTATTTGCCCACCATGCCGGAGCCATTGGCCAGACCATCGGGAAATTGTGAGGACTCGGAAAGGAGCAACAATCGCGGCGTTTCGGCACCATTGGCGGCCAATATCACCGCTTTGGCTTTCTGCAGATGTTGTTGCCCTTGCGCATCCAGATAGGCCGCACCGCTCATCCGGCCATGCGGGTTGGTTTCCAGGCGGAACACGGTGGACAAAGGCCGTATTTCACATCGACCTGTTTGTTCAGCTTGGGGAATCAAAGTAACCAGAGCCGATGACTTGGCATTCATCTCACACCCATAACCCATGCAGAAACCACAATGGGTGCAGGCCGGACGACCTTTGTAGGGCTGCGAGAGTATCGCCACCGGCGCTACTTGCGGATGCAGGCCCATTTTCAGAGCGCCACGCTCAAACAACACGCCGGATGATTTCACCGGCATGGGCGGCAGCGGGAAAGGCCGGGACCTGGGCGGATCATTGGGGCCTGGTGCACCTGAAACCCCGATTTCCCACTCGACCTTTGAATAATACGGTTCCAGTTCGTCGTAGCTAATGGGCCAGTCGGCAAAGCCTGTTCCTGCAATGGGCCCCAACAGGCTGCGTTCCTTGAAATCCACTGGCCGCATGCGCCAATAATTTCCCGAAAAATGCACGCTGCTTCCGCCAACACCCCGTGCATACAGCGCGGGTGGTGGTCCATTGCTGCCATCACGAACAATGGCATCCTCTGTTTCGTCGTAGCGGAAGGTCTGGTAGTCGGTCCAGGACGGGTGCGCTAGCAGTTCATTATGGATATAAGCCTGGAGCTCGTCGTGCCTAAAGTCTGCAGCGGTGCGGTAAGGCCCTTGCTCGAGCACAACCACAGAATGTCCTGCAATCGCTAACTCACGAGCCAACACTCCGCCCGCGGCACCAGAGCCCACGATCAGGAAATCAACCTCTTCGGTTTCTTTATAACGGATACGGGGCTCAGGTGCTGGCATGTTCAGCCTCCTCTGCATACTCCGCGTCGTAATGACCAAATGGCGGCTGCCATACATGCCGGGTTTCGAACCCAATCATTTTCCAGGCCTGGCTGTTGACGTTTCCGCCATAGCTTGGCAAGGCAAACAGGCCGCATAAAGTCAGGAAGTGCACCGCGCCAAAAAAATCACTGGCTTCTATTTCTCGTACCAGTTCTGTTTGGTTCTCGAACGCCAGCTGGTGAAATGTGCCGGGGCCGCCAGCACGGGCATCCAGATCCGCCAGACCGGAAAATAGCATGTCCTTGCTGCCACTCATGAAGCCATCCAGAGCTGCATCAATAAAATAAACAGCCCCCAGTTCGCTGGCGCCGGGTGAATCGTCTGGGGGAAAAATCTGATCTGCCAGGGCGCTCAGAGTCACGGCCTGGTCGCTACTTAAATGCAGCCATGCAGACTGCGAGGCCCTGGCTTGCACGGCTTGCTCAGCAGCAGCCCAAACCAGCGGGCCCTGAGTCGCCAACCAGGTGCCCCAGACCAGGCTGCCTGTCTTCAGAAGGAACTGACGTCTTGAGCCGGATTCGTTCGACATGCTGCTCACCCTTTTGCGCGGGATTGGACCGCCAGAGCATAGCAGTTACTGCAGCGAAAGCCTTTCCTCTTTGTCGACTTCAGCTGTCACCGGATCGCGAAGCCCGTCGTGGAAGAACGACTCAAAAAAAAGCTTTGCACTCACCGAAGCAAGTGCAAAGCCAATCGCACAACACAAAATGTTTCAAAGAGCCCAAAGCACAAAACTAATCACTGGAAGGCAGCGATGCCGTTTCGACTCCTTTGGCCGGAGGTTCCATCGAAACGATTGCTCCGGATCTGCGGTCGACATTGCAAAACACGGTGAGCTTTTCGCCCTCAGGGGTAAATACTTTGAGACGTAATTGCTTCCCGGATTTTCGGACGCCATCCAGTCTGACTTCCGCCCGTTGATCGACAGAGCCATAGGCCACTTCCGCCTCACTTTGACAGGTTTCGAAAGATTCCAGGGTGGTAGCTGCCGCCAAGCCGCTGCTGACGCTTAAAAGGCCTGCAAACATAGCCAGGTTCAGCATTGGATCCAATTTGAAACTCACTTTC
>JBGTHE010000534.1:0-2910 GCA_041746335.1 Lysobacterales bacterium
ACTGGATCCAGGCTAACAATACGCCGAGGAAAATACAGATCCAGCGCAACCAGAACCAAAGGCCCGCATACATCAGGTCGGGCAGCAGTTCATCGACCTTTGCCAGTGCAGACCGCTCCACCGGCCCAAGATAAATCTGCCAATTAACGGATTCTGCTGCGCCCTGGCTGACCAGAATCGGATCCAGATTGTTTTCTGCAATTTGCAGTGAATAGGCCAGCGGCTTATCGGCTGTGAGCAACATAGTCCAGAAACGGCTGCGATAGCCGGCCCACTCGGTGGCGATTTCAGGGGTCTCCAGGTCATCCAGGGAAACCTGCTGTACATTTCCCGGCTCAATAGCGAGATATCGAACCTGCTCCAGCCATTCACCAAATCCTGGCGCCTCGCGGGCGCGAAATTCTTCGTCAGCTTGCACGGTGACTTCGCCCAGCCCCTGGGTTTCGAGCTGAATGCCATAACCCGTGTTCGCCAATGTCCAGCGCAGAAATTTACCTTCACGGCTGCGGAACGTCAGGGCATGGTCCCGATCACCGCTTTCTTCGGTCAGTTGCCAGCCGCCTTCTGCCTGCGCCGCGAAACGGATCAGGCCATTTTCATTCTTGAGCATCAAACGACGCGCAGAGCTTTGGTTGCACCCGGGGTGACATACCAACACCGCCACTAACTGTCCTTGATCACCAAAACTTAAATGCATTTGTTCGGTGGAAAGCTGGCTCTCGGCCCTGGCAGAATCAACCAGCAGACCGCTCAGAAGAACACTCAAAACGAGGGAGGTGTTAAGCAAGCGCAGCATTATCTGTAAAAGCGGGAGTTTTCTTCAGTGACGTCCATCAAAACTTCAGCACGCACTTCGGGGTTGGCAAGAATATGGTAATTCCAGTCGCGCACTTCGTACTGGCCGCTGGGGTAAGTTATCGTAATCTGGTCAGGCTCAAGCATGGCGTAATTGTAATAGCTACCCGCCAACAACCAACGCCAGCTTTCGCCGGCAAACAGGTTTTGCCCACTGGAGTAATCTTCCGGGGGATTGAGACAACCCAGCAGTTCCTGCATGACGGTCGGCACGATATCGTAATGTGAGCTGCGTTGCTCAAAACTGGCGGGGTTGCGTCCCGGCCAATGAATGATGAGAGGTACCTGCAATTGATACCGCGTGTATCCGGACCCATGATCACGCAATCCTGCCCCGCTCTCATCGAACTCTTCACCATGATCCGAGGTAACCACCACTATCGTGTTATCGGCCAAGCCTTCCGTTTGTAGCTGGGTCATGACCTTTTCTAATAATTGGTCAACAAAACGGGCCGAGCGTCTGTAATCGGCAAACTTCACGCTCAACTCTCGATTGTCCGTTGGCAGTAAATCGGGATCCGACTCCAGCTCAGCGGGATAATTCCGGGCATTGGTAGCATCGAAAAAAAGAAAGCCAAAAAAAGGCCTGGATGTGTCCCGCAGCACCAGCCATGAGCTCCAATCTTGCAACATGATCTTGTCCCTTTGCCATGCTGGCGCAGCGGCTGGCTCGGTTTGTATCCGCAGATTGGGTACATTGGCAAACGCCGTTCGATCCAGAGCCACCGGCCGGTACAGGGTCGAACTGCTGAACAGGCCCAATTGATAATTCTGCGCCTGCAGCTCGTCGATCAGCACTGAGGAACGCTGCAGCGACTCAAAACTGGCCCAGTATCCTGGCGGCAATCCGTAGAACAAACTGAAGACGCCCATGCGCGAAGAGTTTCCGCCGCTGAAATGCTGCAGGAAACGCTGGGCCTGCGTTTCCCCATAATGGCTCAGGAATGGCATGTCAACCTCATTCACCATGTCCCAACGCAAAGCATCGGCCATGATCAACAACAGGTTCAAAGGCTGATCGTTGGAGCATTGCAAAGGCTGCAATGGGTAGTTCAGAGTGCCCCTGGCGCTTTCATCCAATTGTCTGGATAAGCGACGGGCCGCTTCCCGCTGACGGCTGGCGTCCGGATCAACCAGGCCAAACCGCACCAACTGTCGTTTGGCAGTGAAACCTTTGTATACCGGTAATTGCTGACCCACACCGGTCACCGGCACATAATAGGCTGCATCAGCCCAGGCGTGGATAAACTGCGAGCCGAGTACGGCCACTATGGCCAGTATGCTGATCAGCCGGCCATTTTGTGACTTGCTGGCATCGATCCACTGCCAGGCCCAGCGAGCCAGCAGAGTTTCAAAAACCAACGCAATCCCCAGAATCACAGCTACAAATATCCAGCTGGACAGACCCAGAATCTGAACCGTCAAACCATTCAGATGAAAGCGGCTTTGCTGCCATAGCAAACTGTCAAGGGTGATAAGAGCAATCATCAAGGCAAAAAGTAAAACACCCAAAGCCGTAATCACCGGGCGGGAAGGCCGAACCAGAACAAATGGAGTCAGCACCAGAAACAGCGGTAACACCGCCAGCAATACATGATGGGCAGGATATACGAGTATCAAATAAATCCAGGATAAAACCGTGCCACCTGGAGTGAAGCCCTGAAAATACCGAACACCGACGAATGCCAGTATCAGCGCATTGGTGAGGGCAAACCAACCCATCCAGCGGAATATCCGCCTGCGACTCTGCTCAACCATGACGTTCGGATTTCTGCAAGCGTAGCTGCGTTTGTTGGTCAGAAATTCGGGCCAGTTCCTTCGCACCTTCAGCAACACTGCGACCCAGATTGAACACCATTTGCTGCCGCAACTCGCGCATATGACTAGTAAATTCGTTGCGATGCGATAACAGTTCTTGTACCTTGCCCGGAACCAGCTGCAAATTATCAGGCGAGACGATTTCGCCTACCTGGCTGCGGATCGCAGATTCCATGGGTTCGATTGCTAACTCTTGCCAGTGTGGATTGCGAATTCGGCGAGGCACATCAATGAACA
>JBGTHE010000535.1:0-3249 GCA_041746335.1 Lysobacterales bacterium
TCCACCTGCACCGTATCGATCAGCGCATTAGTCATCTGGCAGGCCATGGAACGCTTCCAGATCAGTTCATAGAGCCGGAACTGGTCTTCTGACAACAGTGACTTTACATCTTCGGGCCGCAGTTCGGCCGAAGTCGGACGGATGGCCTCATGGGCCTCCTGGGCATTCTTGGATTTGGTCTTGTAGGTCAGCGGCTTTTCCGGAAGGTAATCCTTGCCGAAAATGTTGCCGATCTGCTGGCGCAAATCTGAAAGTGCATCATTGGACAAGTGCACCGAATCGGTACGCATGTAGGAAATCAACCCCTGGCTGACGCCCTTGATACTAACGCCCTCATAGAGCGATTGCGCGGTTCGCATGGTGCGCTGCGCTGAAAATCGTAGCTTGCGAGCGGCATCCTGCTGCAGGGTTGAGGTAATAAAGGGCGGTGCCGGTTTGCGCTGACGCTGCTTGCGCACCACGCGGTCTGCACGCAATTTACCATCAGCTGCGGCCAACAGGCGCTGGCGGACACCGTTGGCCTGTTCGGTATTGTTGATATCAAACTGCTGCAGTTTTTCATTCTGCAAAGCCACCAGGCGGGCGATGAAATCACGCTGGTCGTGATTCATGTCAGCTTCAATCGACCAGTATTCCTGGGTGATGAAGGCCTCGATTTCACGCTCACGCTCGACTATCAGGCGCAAAGCAGGACTTTGCACCCGGCCTGCAGATAATCCCGGCTGGATCTTTTTCCACAACAGCGGTGACAGGCTAAAACCCACGAGGTGATCCAGCGCGCGCCGGGCCTGCTGGGCATTGATCAGCGGCATGGAAAGTTCGCGGGGGTTATCCACGGCTTCGCGAATCGCTTTTTGGGTAATTTCAGAAAACTCTACCCGCTTGAAAGGAATTTTTTCGGTCAGGCCAATTCCCTTGAGAATCTCATACAAATGCCAGGATATGGCTTCCCCTTCTCTATCCAAGTCAGTTGCGAGGTAAACCATTTCGGCCTTTTTGGCGGCGCGGGTAATGTTATTGACGTGCTTCTCGCTGCCTTCACTGAGCTCATAGGTCATGGCGAAATCGTTGTCGGGATCCACTGCCCCGTCTTTGGAGGGCAGATCCCGCACGTGGCCATAGGAAGCCAATACCTCGAAGTCCTCTCCGAGATAGCGCTTGATGGTGGCCGCCTTTGCAGGCGATTCTACGATCAACAGCTTAATGACTTTCTCCTGATTCCTGGGCCTTTCTTGTGTGCATTACTTCATGCTTATCACCATCGCGCGTTGCCGATGGTTATGCGTTGTGGGTATTGGAACACGGCGATTAGCCAGAATGCCTGTTCGTTCGAGCTATGAAAACACGGTTCGGCCCCGCCAAATCGTGCTAACAGGTCTTAATGGCGATAGTCCTGCAGTGTGTCAAACATCAAATCTTCCATCCAAGCGTAATTCGCTTCCTGGCCGGGCTGATTGAACAGCACCATCAACACCACCCACTTGACGTCTTCCAGCGTGATTTCATCACTTTCAAGAGCCATCAGCCGATCGATAACCAATTCACGCCTTTGTGCGTCCAGAATGCCCACGTTTGACAGGTAATATATAAAATCCCGGCAATCCACATCCAGCTTGTCCTGTTCGGACTCAATAAATACACGCACCGGCTGTTCGGTACGAACCAAGAATTCAGGCTGATACCGCTGTTCCGCCAGTCCGTCCAGCCACTCGAAAGCCTTGTCGATCTCTCCATTGGAGAATCCGGCGAGATGCAGGTTCTCTTCCATGCTCTCCCGGTCCAGCTCATCGTCCGGCTCATCGTAAAAATAATTCTCGAACAGGTACATCAACACGTCGAGTACGTTCTCTTTCATTCACAGACCTCTAGTTTTTCGGCTGAATGCTCCACCGGGGTGCGCTTCAACTCGTCCTCCCAACTCCAGCATCAGCAGCATGGCCGACACAGCCTTCGCCGTCAATCCACTGGATGCAATCAATATATCTACGGGCAGTGGATCGTGACCCAGGCATGACCACAGGCGGCTGTAATCGGCGTCGTCCTCCGGATTGGGTTGTGCCATTGATTTTGTTGGCTTTTCTGCTGGTTGCTGCTGTATTTGCTGCTGCAGTGAGCGCGCCAGTTGACCGGCGAGGGGCGCCAGTTCCTGCAGAATTTCGGCGTCGGTTTCTACCAGCCGCGCTCCTTCCCGGATCAGACGATGGCAACCTTTCGCCAGGGGGTTGTGGATAGAGCCGGGCAGCGCAAAAACTTCACGACCCTGCTCTGCCGCCAGCCTTGCTGTAATCAGTGAACCGCTGTTGAGCGCTGCCTCGACGACCAGCACGCCCAGGCTGAGGCCGGAAATGATACGGTTGCGGGATGGAAAATGTTCGCGTTTCGCAGCAGTGCCCGGGGGAAATTCGGAGACCAGTACACCTTGTCGGCGTATGTCTTGCGCCAGAGAACGATTAATGGCCGGGTAAATGCGATCCAGGCCACTACCGAGCACGGCCACCGTTTGGGCTCCGGCATCCAGAGCTGCGCGGTGTGCTGTGGCGTCTATGCCCATAGCCAGACCGCTGGTGATGGTAAAGCCCTGGCGAGCGAGGGTGCCTGCAAAATCACGCGCGTTTTCCACGCCACCGGCAGTGGGATTGCGGCTGCCAATGACCGCCACTTGTGGCTGCCACAGTGCATCAATATCGCCCGCGACAAACAAGGCCGCCGGAGCGATCGGAATTTCAGTCAGCAGAGCCGGGTAACGTTCGTCGTCAAAGGGAATCAGCGCATGGCCTTCCTGCGCCAACCACTCTTCATCCTGCTGCAATTGCGGCAAATCAGGGTGATGGAATGCGCGGACAATATCTTCAGCGAGGCCGGCCTGCCGCAATTGGGTAGCAGGAGCATTGATCAGCTGTTCAATCGAACCGAAGGACCGCACCAGGCCGACGAGTTTTTGCCCCCCGAGCCGGGGGGCGCGAATTGCAATTAACCAGTTCCGCTGCTTCGTGGCAGCAACCCCCTTGACCCGCTGATTTTTAGTTGCCCCTGTTTTAGCTTCAGGAACGCTCGCTGGGGTGACGCAGCTCGTCGAAAGAGCGCACCACGTTGTCGCCGTCCAGCACCATGGCATAACTGACATCACCAAAAGTCCGGAAGACCATCACCAGCGCATGAAATTGGTCTGGCAGCTGTACTTCGGAATTTTTATCAAAACTGCCGTGACGATAACCCACCCTGTCGTCCACCGTGAGCCCCGGCCGGAAT
>JBGTHE010000536.1:0-3050 GCA_041746335.1 Lysobacterales bacterium
TCAGCTGCAGGGCATCTTCAGCCTGAACGCTAACGATAGTCAGGGCAAGGGCAAGGAGAATGAAGCTCATCAAGAGCCGCCCGGGTTGCCCCCTTGATGTTTGTTCATCACGTTTTCGCGACATATAGGTCTCCCTTTTACTCGCTCCAGAACGGCCTGCGCTGCTCGTCTGGGGTTCAAAAGAGCCGGGTCGCGCAGCAACATCTCCTGATCATAGTCCCTGGCTCATTGTGTTGCGGTGGAGCCAAAGAAAGACCTGCCAAATTCAGTAAAAAAAGACCCCTGCTCATTAGTTCGCCGGACCAACATTCCCCGATATCTCCGCGGTAGCAATATCTTTCAGAATGTTGAGTCTGCTACTCGGGAACTGGACGGACTGTCACACGCACGACTCGATATAGCGCGAATGGTACTCCAGATAGGTATTTCGAATCATCTCCGTGGCCAGGCTGCGGGACATTAATTTCCCGGAAAACCCAGGGGTAACTGGGTCAATCATAGCAACAGCCACCGCAGCGAAATGATCGATCAGGTCCATGGGATTTTCGCAACCGACTGACACGCGGATCGTATAGGGGAAGATCCGGCATTTTCGCTGGGCAGCGACATCGAGCTCGGAGTGCGTCGTCAGGCCTGGGCAGCTGATCGTCGTGTTGGTCTGTCCCAGGCTGATCTGGTGCGAGTAGACCGGCTCAAGGTTATCGAAGAACCGCCGGAAGTTGTCACCATCCAGACTTCTCATTTCGAACGTGAACAGCGGTGCAGGCAAGCCGAACGCCAGCAGCCGTTCACGCAAAGCCGCGTTGGGGTGACCTTCCACCGCGTTGCAGTTCACGTGGATGTCGGGGTGGGCAGACAGGTACTTCGCCAGGATTTCAGTATTGATGCACTTGTGTAGCATCCGCAGCTCCAAAGTGCGCATGCCTTGCATCACCTCGAACGCTGCGTCGGCAGACAGGAATGCGCCTTTTACGTAATAGACGTTCCAGAACATGGTCTCGGCCCAGCCTGGCTCGCCCTTCGGCAAGAACATATCTTCGTTACGCGCGATAACGCAGCCGGCAATCACGGAACCACTGCCGGACAGATCTTTGGTGTAGCTGTGAACCAGGAAGTCGGGGCGGAGATCAGGGTCGTCGGCCTGCAGCGGGCGTTGCAGGAACGGTGTTCCCACCGTGGCGTCGAGGATCACTCGCAAGCCGGCGGCATGCGCGGCTTGGCACAGTGACGGTACATCCAAAACGAAGCCATGCGGATTGCAGGGCGATTCGAGGTAGAGGTAAGCGCGGCGGCCGTCGCGGAAGCGACCGGCGTGCCGCTGCTGAACTTCGCTCCAGCACGCCAGGAAGTCCGCGACATCCTCGCCGTCGAACGCTTCGATCGCGATGTCCAGATTGGACGGCTTGGCGAACCAATCGTGCAGCAACTGGTGAACCCCGCCATACAGGTGCCGGCTCGTGATCAGCACGTCCCGATGTCCCAGAACGTGCGATAGCGTTCCGTCGATCGCGGCCATCCCGCTGTTGAAGTTCCACGCCAGGTACTCGCTTGCCAGGGGGCCGCATTCGAGATCGACGATGTGGTTGGCCAGGGCGATCGAGGTCGGATTAAGCAGGCGCGAATAGACCGGGTGCATGAACTCGCGGCCCTCAAAGGCATCGGCGATCCAGTCCGCGCAGGCGAAGGTGTAGGTGGCGGTGCGCGCAATGACCGGGGTCGCCGAGAACAGCGCGCTCACGTTGTCGACCAGTGGGTACGGACCATGTGCCGCGGTCGTTGCCCGTGAAAGCCCGAGGTTTTGATGGGTACGGCGGAAGCCGTTCTGGAACGCGTCGAGGATCTTGGCGATTTGGAACGATACGAACTTCTTGGCATTGAAGAGGTTAACCCGGTCTTCGTGGTCAAGCGTGGCGAGTTCCTGCTGTGCCAATTCCCACAGGGCGTCGACGCTGTGTTCGCAGCGGTAAAGCCGTCCGGCGAGTTCGGCGAGATTACGTCCGAAAGCGCTGGATGGCTCGATGCCGAAATGGTGGAGCTGTTCTTCCACCAACTCGTCGACCGTGGGCGGGATGGTGGACTTGCGCACCGGGGACAGCGCGCGAGAAAGAGACGGACGACGATCACTCATGGGGGTTACCTTTGGCAATAAAACTTCGTTTAAAGGGCAACTGAATATAGTAATATTCTGCTTTCAATTTATATGACCGAAGATAATTCGTAAAAGTAGGCAAATCGTGACCATTGACCGAATCGACTTCGAAATCGTCAGCCTGCTGCGGAAGAATGCGCGGATTTCCAACAAAGTACTGGCGGAACGCGTCGGCCTGGCCGCCTCAAGCTGTCTCGTCCGGTTGCGGAGGCTGCTACGCGAGGGCGTAATCCGGGGCTTTCATGCCGAGGTCGATGCAGCAGCGTTGGGCATCCAGTTGCAAGCCCTGACCTCGGTGCGGCTGAAGCGCCACGCCCGGCCCGAAGTCGAGTCTTTCCTGGATCACATCCTGCGACGCCCCGAGGTGGTCCGAGTGCACCACGTAAGTGGCGCCAATGATTTCCTGGTCCACGTATGCGTCACGAGCGCGCAGCACCTGCGGGAGTTTGTGCTCGAGGCATTTACCGAGCGCGATGAGGTCGACCACGTCGAAACTGCGCTGGTCTACGAGAGCTGGGAAAGCTGGGAACTGCCGGGATATGAGCGGGACGAGGCAGCGCTCAGTTAAACAGACTGTCCGACCTTCACTTGCTCAGTGACAGACTCCAGTTTTTGCTTTGACGTAATCAGTGATGCCGCAGCGGATTCTGGCGTTAGCTCACTCGGGCTGGGTTATCCCCGATGGCGTCACTCTCACCCAGTCGACGCTTTCCTGATGCTCCTGCTTCGTTTCCACCGGTCCGTTTCCAATAATCTGAACAATTGCATCTTCATCGCCTGCGGCGCCGTCCCAGTGGATGCCTCCGGCGGGATGGAACATATAGGTTTCTGCGCCCAGAGCAGTGGCTGAGCCAGGATCAAAGTCCGGCCCTGTACCGGCATGCCAGGTGCCTTCAAGCAC
>JBGTHE010000537.1:0-9677 GCA_041746335.1 Lysobacterales bacterium
AGCTCAGTCACAATCGTATATCTCTACTTATTCTGCAATCAGCCTGTTCGTGATCGCTGCATGACATTATTCTTCAGAGCTGCGGGACCGCTTCTTCAACGGTTTTGAGGGTGTGCTCCAGGCTGAGCGTGAGTGTGTTGACTTGTGCTTCCGAGGCGCCTTTGAGCAAAGTCGAGATGATTCGCTCGTAGTCCCTGTGCATCTTGTCCCACAACTTTCGGCCGGATGCGGAAATCGTTACCGACTGGATCCGCCGGTCTTTTTTTGAGGTGACTTTCTTGACCAGCCCATCTTGCTCCAGGCGCCTGACAACGCCTGTGATATTGCCTTTGGTCACCATCAGCATGACCGCGAGATCACCCATGGTCACACCCGGTTTGTTCATGGCCAATGCGGTAAGCACATCGTATCGGGGCAAGCTCGAATTGTATTCCTGTGCAAGGTGCTGCATCAGGATCCGTTCGATGCTGCTGAAACATCGGAGCAGAGCAAACCAGGCACGCAGCTGATGTGCTTCGGTGGGTATTGAATCGAGAACTTTGTCGAACAAGATTGCTTGTGACATGATTTCGCTCAGCTCAATGAATGGAAAATCACAGTTTACACACAACCGACTTCAATTCAGTAAACCCCAACAGGCCTTCATAGCCATTTTCCCGTCCCCAACCGGATTGCTTGTAACCCCCAAAAGGCACGGCCATATCCGGAATGCCGTGGCAGTTGATCCAGACCAATCCCGCTCTTATTGCGTTAGCAAATTGGTGGGCTTTGCTCAGGTTCTCAGTCCAGATGCTGGCAGCCAGGCCAAACTGGCTGTCATTTCCAAGGCTCAGTCCCTCCTGCAAGTCGGTTATTTTGCTTACAGCCAGAACAGGGCCAAAAATCTCTTCCTGCACCAGAGGCATGGAAGCCTGCACATCCTGTATGACGGTTGGCGTCATGAAATATCCTGCACCCTCATGCAGCGGCTTCCCGCCTGTCGCTACTTTAGCACCCTGTTCCCGGGCTGAAGTTACCGCTCGCAGAACGCTTGCCAGATGGGTTTCCGAAATTAGCGGGCCCATGGTGGAAGCGGCCTCATGCGCCGGACCAACCACCAGGTTTTCGGCGTAGCTGATGATGCCTTCTATAACCTCCTGATAAACGGGCGCTTCAACATACAGACGCGATCCGGCAACGCAAATCTGACCGGCATTGGAAAATATGGCTTCAGCTGCGCCGGGTATGGCTTGCTCAAGGTTGGCATCACGCAAAATGATGACTGGGGATTTCCCACCCAGCTCCAGCGTGAGCTTCTTCATATCGCGCAAGGCCACGTTGCCTATGCTCTTGCCGGTATCGGTAGAACCGGTAAAAGAAATCTTGGCAATGGCCGGATGGCTGACCATCGCCGCTCCCACTTCCGTTCCGGAGCCTGTCACCAGATTAACCACGCCGTCAGGAATTCCCGCTTCGGTCATCAGCTCAGCCAGGCGTAGGGTGGACAGCGGTGTTTTCTCATCAGGCTTGATCACGCAACAGCAGCCAGCAGCCAGTGCCGGCGCCAGTTTCCAGGAGGCCTGAACCAGTGGACCGTTGGAAGGCACAATCAGACCGACCACACCAATAGGTTCGCGCTGGGTATAAACGTGGAAACTGCCCATCGGCGCCAGTGACATCTGCTTGGTACTACCTTCGATCTTGGTACACCAGCCCGCATGGTAGCGAAAACATTCTGCCGCAAAGGGTACTTCAGCTTCTCGTGCTGAGCGATGCAATTTTCCAGCGTCCAGCATTTCCAGTTCGGCCAGCTCGTCTGCATGAGCTTCCATCAATTCAGCAACCCGTAACAGGATGCGACTCTTTTCTGCAGGTGCTTTCAGCCGCCAACGGCCGTCATCAAAAGCTTGGCGGGCTGATTGCGCCGCACGATCCACATCGGCTGCATTACCATAATGAATTTCACACAAGGTCTTGCTGCTGGAAGGATTGATTATGACGGAAAGCTGGGGCGACGAGCCCGGTATGGCCTTGCCATCCAGATGAACGCCGTTATGCCTGGTCAGGACATCCCTTACCACGGTACTCATGACGTAGCTCATCCAGTTGTCTCCCTAATTCATCTGGCAACGATCAGGATTGAAGATAGCGTGCCAGTGTAGCAACCACTGTTTCGTTTTGGCTGTCTGTCCCGATGGTAATGCGCAACAGCCGTTCGCTATTGCCCGGGCGGGGAATGATCCCGTTCTCCTCCAGAAACGCGGCTGCACCCGCAGCGGTCTTGCCATCCAGCTGGCTGAAATCCAGCAAATAGAAATTGGTTACGCTGGGAACCACGTGCAACCCCAGCCGGGCAAATTCCTCCCGCAGGCGCCGCTGCCAGAATGAATTGTGCTGGCGGCTGCGAGCGATATGCTCTTCGTCGGTGATGGCGGCGGCGGCTGCTGCCAGAGCCGGGCTGTTGGCATTGAAAGGTGTTCGCAAACGATTGATGACTTCAATGATGGCTGCGGGGCCATACGCCCAACCGATCCGCAATCCTGCGAGGCCATGAATTTTGGAAAATGTTCGAGTCATGACCACGTTCTGCCGGGATTCCACCCAGGCGATACCGTCTTCATAGTCCGGCTCGTCAACATACTCGGCGTAAGCCCCATCGAGGATGATCAATACATCCGGTGGAACATGGTCAATCAACCGCTGAATCTCCGAGCGGGGTAACCAGGTGCCTGTTGGATTATTCGGATTAGCCACTGCAATCAGGCGGGTCTTCTCTGTAACTCGTTCCAGGATGGCATCGACATCAACTGTGAAACCCTGCTCCGGTGCCAACACGATTTTTGCACCCTGACCCTTGCCATAAATGGAGCACATAACGAAGTGGTTCTCGGACAGCAATAACTCGTCGCCTTCACCGACATAGCAACGGATCAACAACCCAATGACTTCCTCCGAGCCGTTGCCGCAGATGATGCGGTCAGCATCAATTGAATAGGCCAGCGCAATCGCCTGACGCAGAGCTGCCTGGGTTCCGTCCGGATAGCGGTGTATGGTGCTGGAAGCTGCGATATAGGCCTCCAAAGCCAGCTGCCCCGGCCCGAAGCAACTCTCGTTACTCGACAACTTGATGATATCGTTGCGTCCCGGGATTGAACTTTTGCCCTGTTTGTATTGGGCAAAGGTATCCATACGAGCCAACGGACGGGGTGCCACTGCAACGCGACTCGCAACCAGGTTATCGTTCAAGGTTTTTTCCGACATTTTCTTTTTCTCAGGACCTTTGCCACCACAATAGCGGCAGGCTGTAAAATTTGTTTAAGTATAAACTGAATTTTAAATTTGGGCCACATTCGCGGACTATCTGGAATTCGCACAATCTTCCCTTGGGTCTATTCGATGTGCGTTACCAACGGTAGATTTCTCATTGGTTTATATATAAACTGGTTTGCCCGGATTCGCGAGTTTTAATGCAACAGGCACGTGCCAGAAATTTAGGGATTTGAGTACGCTTCAATGAAAATCACAGAAGTAAAAGTCATAGTCACCTGCCCCGACAGAAACTTTGTGACGGTTAAAATTATGACCGATGAAGGAATCTACGGAATTGGTGATGCGACCCTCAACGGGCGCGAACTGGCTGTTGCAACTTATCTGCAGGAACATGTCAGCCCCTGCCTGATAGGCCGTGACCCCCAACAGAGCGAGGATATCTGGCAATACCTGTATCGTGGCGCTTACTGGCGTCGTGGGCCGGTAACCATGTCAGCTATCGCCGCAGTCGACACCGCGTTGTGGGATATCAAAGCAAAAATTGCCGGTTTACCCTTGTATCAATTGCTGGGTGGGCGTTCCCGCAATGGCGTGATGGTCTACGGGCACGCCAATGGCCGTGATATCGAAGAAACCTGTGATGAAGTGGCACGTTACCGCGAAATGGGTTATCAGGCTATCAGGGCCCAGTGCGGCGTCCCTGGCCTCGACAGCACCTATGGGGTATCACAGGACAAGATGTTCTATGAGCCCGCCGATGCGGACATGCCCTCTGAAAACATCTGGTCCAGCGAGCGTTATATTGACCATGTGCCCAAGTTGTTTGCCAGGCTGCGCGAGCAATTTGGCTTTGACCTGCATTTGCTGCATGACGTACATCACCGCCTGACGCCCATCGAGGCTGCCAGGGTCGGTAGGTCACTGGAGGAGTTTCGTCTTTTTTGGCTGGAAGACGCCGTGCCCGCTGAAAACCAGGAGGGCTTTCGTCTGGTCCGCCAGCACACCGTAACGCCTCTGGCCGTGGGAGAAGTGTTCAACACGATCTGGGATTGCAAAACCCTGATCGAAGAGCAGCTGATTGATTACATTCGCTGCACCGTGGTGCATGCAGGTGGCATCACCCATTTGCGACGGATTGCTGATTTCGCTGCCCTTTACCACATCAAGACCGGCTGTCATGGCGCTACCGACCTTTCGCCCGTCTGCATGGGTGCAGCGCTGCATTTTGACACTTGGGTACCCAATTTCGGTGTCCAGGAATACATGCGGCATACCGAGGCCACGGACGAAGTTTTCCCCCACGACTACCATTTCAGCAAAGGCTCACTTTTTGCGGGCGAGACGCCGGGACACGGTGCAGATATTGATGAAGCCCTTGCAGCGAAGTACCCCTATAAACGCGCCTACCTGCCGGTCAACCGCCTGCAGGATGGCACCATGTGGCATTGGTAAGAAGGCCAAAACGATTCATGGCACGATTCATGGCAGATTTTGATGTAATCATCGCGGGTGGCGGGCATAACGGCCTGATTTGCGCCTCAGTTCTGGTCGGCAGTGGCCTGAAAGTCCTGGTGGTTGAACGTAACGATTGGGTGGGTGGTGGAGCGCTGACACGTGAGCTGACTTTACCGGGTTTCAAGCATGATCCTTTTGGCTCATCGCACGTCTGGATACACCTCAACCCGGCATTCAAAAAGCTGTGTCCGGAACTTGAGAAACATGGGCTGAAATACATATTTTCTGAAGACCATATCACCGGCCACCCCAACAAATATGAAGGCCGGGGAATCATCGTTTATAAGGATGTCGATAAAACCTGCGACACCATTGCCGAATATTCCCGTGCCGACGCGCGTCGCTATCGTGAAGTTTACGAAGAATTTGGTGAGATCAAGGACGGCGTAATCAAGGGCATGTTCTCTCCGCCTGCACCACCCAGCTATATGTATCAGGGCCTTGAGCGGAACCCGGAAGGCCTGAACCGCTTGCGGAATTACCAACTCAGCTCGCGCCAGTTCACGCTGGAAAACTTTGAGAACGATCATGTGCGGGCTTTCATACTGGGCTGGGCCATGGCGCCTCAAACGCCACCCGATCAGTTGGGAACCGCTGCAGGTTTTTACGTGATGATTCCCAGCATCCACTACTTCGGCCAATCCATACCCGAAGGGGGCAGCGGAATGCTGTCTGAATCCATGAAACGTTACGTCGAAGCTCACGGAGGCACGGTCAGAACCGGTGCTACCGTCACCAGCTTTATTGCTGAAGGCGGAGTTTGCAAAGGCATTCGTCTGGAAAGCGGCGAGGAAATATTTGCCGACAAAGCCGTAGTCAGCGGGCTGGATCCGTACCAGACTTTCCTCAACGGCTTTAAAGATGATGAATTGCCATCCGGCTTCAAGGATATGGTCCGTAAGTTCAGATTCGGTGACATCTCCATTGCGCGGGTGCACTACGCGTTGCATGAAGCGCCGGACTTCAAAGCCGGTGCAGATATGAATAAGACCGCGTTCCAGCGCATTTTCGGAACGGTTGCAGACATCGACCGGCAGTATCTGGAAATCGCCGCTGGTCAAAAGCCCAGCGACCCCTTCCTGTGGACCGCCGCCTGGACCACCATGGACCCCACGCGGGCTCCCCCTGGCAAGCACACCCTGATCATGGACACTTTTGTTCCCGTAGATCTGGCCAGTGGCGAAGACTGGGAAGCCCTCGGTCCGGCGTACTGCCGGGACGTTCTGCTGAAACAACTGCAGAATTACACCACTAACATGACGCCCGACAACATTATGGGCGAGTATGTGGAAACCGGCCCCAGCCTTGCGCGCGCCAACAAATGTTTTTATCGCGGTATTACCACCGGCGGCGAACGCACCCTGGCGCAGATGGGGGCCTTCCGGCCATTCCCGAATTATTCACAGTACCGCGGCCCGCTTAAAAACCTGTACATGACAGGACCATCCTGTCATCCGGGCGGCGGCATTTGCGGCATGGGTACCATTGCTGCCGATGAGATCCTGCTGGATCTGGGTGTTCGGACAGAAGATGACGATTTCGATTTTTAATGGGGTCAAAGCCCTTTTCCCGGGCAGTCTTCACACAACAAAACAAGGGAAAGAGCTCGGGAAAAGGGCTCTGACCCCATTAAGGTAAAGCGAAATGAAACAGAACCGGATAGATCCCTATACCGCGCTGATAATCCAGCCCGAAGTCACCGTCGTCAGCGACCGAGCTGGCATCCAGCAGAACCTGGACCGCATCAAGAACATGATTCATTTCGGTGTGGGCTATTTCTGGGAAGTGCCGGTGCGCCTCGTGGTGCTGCCGGAATATTTCATGCAAGGAGTAGGAACACCCGGCAAGGGTGAGACCGGTATCGCCGATGCAATGAAGAAAGCCGTAACCATACCTGGCCCGGAAATTGACCAGCTGGGTGAAATTGCCAGCCAGTATGGCCTTTATATCTGCGGTGGCGGCGTTATGGAGAACGTTCCGGAATTTCCAGATCGCTGGTTCAACACCAACTTCATCGTCGGTCCATCGGGTGATGTAGTGCTGAAGTACCACAAGTGGCATATTCCGGCGTCCGTTGGGCTGGGTACCAGTCCGCATGATATTTTTGATGAGTATTGCGAAAAGCTGGGGGGTGATATCAAGGATCTGTTCCCAGTGCTCGATACTGAAATCGGCAAACTGGGAACCATGACCTGTCACGATGGTTGCACCCCGGAAGTTTCGCGCGCATTGGGATTCAACGGTGCAGAGATCATCTGCCATCCGGGAGCTATCCAGGAAGTGGAAGGCGTCAACGAGCCCTGGGATTTCTGGATGTTCACCCGCCGCACGCGAGCCCACGACAACATGGCCTATTTGCTGGGCTCGAACTGGGGTTCAGTAAATTACGATTATTACCCGAAGGCCTTTTGCCCAGGGCGTTCCTTCGCTATTGATTACACTGGCATGGTGATGCGCGAAGCGCCTTATCCGGCGGAACAGGTTTTGGCTTGCACCATCGATATCGAAGCGCTACGGCAATACCGCACCCGCACCAATCACAATTGCTGGGTGGATCTGCGCACCGAGGGTTTCCGGCAGATTTATGAAAAGCCCATTTATCCACCGAACCGCTTCCCTAGTGGCAATCCGCCGAAAACCCTGACGGAGAAAATCGGTATCTGCAAGGAAGTATTTGACGATCTCTATGCCCGTGGTCAATTCACACCACCAGCGGGCTACGCACCGGAAGACATATCCAAATTGCTGCAAAAGCGTATTGATTACGCTCATTCAACCGGTCGTTTGCGCAAGAGCTGAGCGGACAGGAAAACACCATGAAGGTCAGAAGCAAACTCGCAGACATTGATTTTGTATTCGGTAGTTTCGAATACAAGAAAGATCATTTGATTGTGCACTCAGACCCGAGCCAGTCCATGGAAACCAGAGTCTACGTCAGCCCGGACGATATCCTTTCCGGGCTGGCCAAAGCACTGGCAAATCCCATGGTCTGGGTTTACGTTCTGGGCTTTCCATTTTTCCTGATTCGATACCGCCGCAGGCATCGCCTCAAGCAATCACAGAAACATTAGTTACTTATGCAGGCAAGCGGTTATCGCAGGGCTAACTGCAGATGGCGAATCAAATCCTGCTTGAACTTTCCACGGCCGCATTGCCACCGCGCCCGAGCAACACCAGGGCCACTAACGTGATGATCAGCGGCACAGCAAACCAGATATAACCATCGGTTTTTTCGACTCCCGCTTCAAAAATGAATCCAGCAATGATCGGTGCGGCCACTCCCCCTGTCCGGCCAAGCCCAATGGCCAGGCTGAGTCCGGCGGAACGACTCTGTGTGGGGTACAGATGGGGCGCCAGCGCGTATAGCCCCACCATAGATCCAAACAGAAAGAAGCCCAGACAGACGGCTACGATCACCATTACTCCGATCTGATCGGAAAACTGTGCAAAGAGAATCATCAGAATGGCTGTGAGTACGACATAAATTTGAATCAGCCGCAGCAAGGGCAAGCGCGAAGACATGAATCCCAGAAGCATGGAGCCGACGATCCCACCGATGTTCAGGATAATGCCCCCCGAAATGCCTTGCTGTGCAGACAGCCCTGAGTCGACCAGGATTTTCGGGGTCCAGCTCATGACGAAATAAAAAGCCAACATCATCACGAAGAAAGCGATGCAAAGCAGTATGGTCCGGCTGCGCAATAAAGAATTCGAAAAAAGATCTGCGTACCCCGTTTTTGCACTGACCGAAGTCATGGATACGTCGGGTAACTGATCAACCTTCCCGCGTCCCATGCGTGACAGCAGACGGTTGATCTGCTGGAGAGCGCCTGCAGGTCTGTTGGTCAGCAGGTAATCCAGCGACTCCGGCAGAAATTTCCACACCATTGGAATCATGGCAAAGGAAGCAACAGCACCAAGCACAAAGGCCGAACGCCAGCCAAACTTTGCAATCAGAAACACCGTCAGGATACCGCCAAGGGTCGCACCGATAGGGTAGCCGGTTTGCAGAAAACTCACCCAGAAGCTGCGCCAGCGCAAAGATGAATACTCGGACACAATGGTATTCAAACCGGGCAGAATTCCCCCAATCCCCAGGCCGGTAAACAACCGCAAGGCCGTGAGCTGGGCAACATCCTGACTGAAAGCTGACAACAACATTCCGCTGGAAATGACCAGCAGGCACAGCAATATCAACTTCCGACGGCCGATCTTATCTGCCATCGGCCCTAGCAACAATGAACCCAGGGCCATTCCCAGCAAACCGGAGCTGAGCAACCAGCCCAGGGACGCATTGGAGAGCTGCCACTCGGCGGAAATGGACGGTGCAGCAAAGGCAATCACCAGCACGTCAAACCCATCCATCATGTTGATCACGATACAGACCATTATCGCCACTATCTGGAAGCGGCTCATCGGGCCTTGATCGACTTGAGCAGTGATGTTCATCGAGTGCTGGATTTTTAACCTCAATCTCAGGAAGCTCTGATTAATTCATTCACTGAATTATCAGAGCACGCCAAAAAAAGTGTCATTTTTGTTTGGCTTCATTTTTGATGATTTGCCATCATCAATAATAGTGCCACAACCCTGTGCGACTGAAACTCTGAATCATCAGGGTTTCTCAATGCCTTTTTCCTGCGCCGGCCGTTGCTGCTTGTTATAGCGCAGGAACCAGTCGAACAGGTCATTGCCTTCGTAAACACGTTTCCAGGCGTCGTGGTCCATGTCTTCATGAACCGTGAATCGCAGCACCGGAAGTTGTGCTTCTTCCAGGGCTCGCGCCGTTTGATACAACCAGTGCGGCTTGATCACTGTGTCTTTACCTCCACCGAACATCCACACTGGAATCCTGGCATCGGCAATCTTCTTCGCAGCATCCATCGAGCCCGCTCCGACTATCGGTGCAATGG
>JBGTHE010000538.1:0-2521 GCA_041746335.1 Lysobacterales bacterium
AGCGTATCGCGCTCAAATACCTGAGCATCCAGCCCGGCGGGATCGGTGGTGTGGTACTTCATGTCCATCAGCGCAGAAGCCAAATATTCAGTGGTGCTGAAGCCCTGGTTAAAATTGTTGGCGCGCTCAATCTTGGCTACAAGTTCAGCAGGAATGGGTTCACCTGTCTGGTGATGCACCAGGAACTGGTCGATCACCTTATCGGTTGTGATCCAGCGTTCGAGTAACTGCGACTGGAACTCAGTGTAGTCGCGCACGCCATTGTTCAGAGTGGGATAAGCGACATTGGAAGACAGGGCATGCAATGCATGGCCAAATTCGTGGAAGTAAGTGCGCGCATCATCCCAGGAAATCAGCACCGGCTCGCCGGGTGCCCCCTTACTGAAATTGGAATTATTGGAAGACAGCACGGTTCGGCTGCCGTTATAGGTTTCATGGCTGCGATAGGCCGAAGCCCAGGCGCCTGAACGCTTGCCGGCACGGGCAAAAGGATCGAGATACCAGAGGCCTACCAGCTCACCGCTCTCGCGATCGGTGACTTCCCAAACTTTTACGTCCGGGTGGAAGACCGGCACTTCGCCTTCTGCCACCGGACTGAAATTGAAGTTGAAAATTTCTCCGGCCACCATGAACATGGCCTCCCGCAGTTTGTCCAGCTGCAGATACTGCTTTACCTGGTCGGAATCGAGATCGTATTTTGCTTTGCGGACTTTTTCGGCGTAGTAGCGGTAATCCCAGGGTGCAATAGTGATCTCTGCTCCTTCGGTATCGGCCAAGGCCTGCATATCGGCGACTTCCTCATCCACCCGCGCAATAGCGGCCGGCCACACGGCCAGCATCAGGTCCATGGCAGCTTGCGGGGTTTTCGCCATGCGGTTCTGTACTTGCCACTCGGCAAAATTGTTGTAACCCAGCAGCTTTGCGCGCTCATGGCGCAAGGCCAGAATCTGCGCAATCAGCGCATTGTTGTCTTGTTCGTCGCCGTTATTGCCGCGGCTGTAGTAATTACGCCAGACCGTTTCACGCAGGTCGCGGTGACTGGAGTAGGTCAGGAATGGGTCCATGGAAGAACGTGTGTTCTTGATAGCCCATTGTCCGGCTTTACCCAGGTCGCTTGCAGCCTGCGCTGCTGCACTGACCACAGATTCGGGCAGGCCGCTTAGCTGGTCTTCCTTGAGCCAGGTGACATCGCCTTCTTCATCGGCCAGCATGTTGTTGGCGAAACGGGTTTGTAACTCGGCAAGCTCTTGGTTGATGGCGGCGTAACGTTCCTTTTCTGCGCCCTCCAGCGAGGCACCGTTGCTGGCAAAACTGTCATAAACCAGCCAGGTCAGGCGTTGTTGGTCGGGCTGCAGCGTTTTGAATTCTTCACCTTCGTAAACCGACTTGATGCGGGCAAACAGCGCACTGTTCTGGCGGACGGTGGAGTAGTAGTTGGCGATTCTGGGCGCCAGTCTTTGCTGGATCTCGCGGAATTCGGGAGTCGACAGGTTGGAGCTCCAGATGCCGTAGTAGGTTTGCGCCCGATCCAGTTCTTCGCTGGCTCCTTCCATGGCCACGAGGGTGTTGGCAAAACTGGCAGCCTCAGACTGCTGTGCGATTCCCTCCAGTGCCGCCAGGCTATTGGCCATAGCAGTGTCCATGGCAGCTTCGATATCGCCCAGGTTCATTCGGTCAAAAGCAGGGACACCGCCATAAGGACCAGTCCATTCAGTCAGCAGAATATTGACCGGAGCGGGGGTTATTTCGGCTTCTGCAATGGGTTCAGCACTTTGGTCTTTCGCGGGAGGTTCGGCTGCCTGGTCGCAGGCCGAAATCGCCAGCATCAGAGGCAGTGTGCAGCAAAGTTTTTGGTAGCGACTCATGCGATGCTTCCATCATTTTTAATCGGGTTAATTCAGGCGAAGGATTATAGCCTGATCGGGGTTGCTGAGATGATGGGGTCATGATGTTGGGGTCAGAGTCAAGGGACAGAGCAAACCGCTCGTAGCAACGGACGGGGCAGCATTGGATCGTTCACTCTGTCCCTTGACCTGACCCCATTACTCCGCTGGAGCCCGGTTCAGCACAAAATACAGCTCACCATTCCGCTGCCCGGTTTCCTGCCAGCCATGCGCGCGGTAGAAGGATTCCGCCCGCGTAGCGGGGCTGGTGCTCAGCCAGATGGATGATGCGCCCTGCTGCCACAACCAGCTCACGGCAGCTTCGTGCAGCGCATGCCCTACACCTCGGCCTTCATAGCCCGGTTGAACAAATAAAGCCCAGATACTGGGATCTTCCCGAACTGCAATACTAAAGCCCAGAATTCGGCCCCGACTTTCATACACCCAGCCGCAACCGTTGTGGGTGATGGAATCCAGAACCATTTCCGCGGTAATGCGGGAAGGGTCTGACAAGCTATTTTCCGTCACTTCCAGGCGCAATTTCATCATCATGGGAATATCGTCAGGACTGGCTATTCTCAGCATGGGCTTATCTTCTGCTTTTTGAGCTAATCGGTTGGAACCAGTTGAGTGAAGGG
>JBGTHE010000539.1:0-4340 GCA_041746335.1 Lysobacterales bacterium
TGGGTCTCTTATTGTGCACGGCTGTGCTGTAATGGGCTGGAGAAAGCACGTCAAACGTCGCAAAGGTTCCCGACTCCAGCCTCAAACTGTCTTTGAACGGCCTGACCGTAGACCGCGCGCATCGGAGCGCTTAGTATTGAGGGTTCGGGTGTGCGCGGCGTTTCAAATGGCGTTTCCCGGAATGATTTCGAGGCTTCCACAATAATTCTACTGCCTCCCCGACAAACCGGATTCTTGAGTGAGGTCCCACCATGTGTTCCATTTTTGGCGTGCTGGATGTACGCCAGGACGGCCAGTCCGTCCGTAAAATAGCTTTGAAGCAATCGCGTTTGCTGCGCCACCGCGGCCCCGACTGGAGCGGTATCTGGACTTCCGACAAGGCAGTGTTGGCGCATGAGCGTCTGGCCATTGTGGATGTCAACACCGGCGCCCAGCCGCTGATCAGCGAGTCCGGCAAGCAGGCTTTGGCAGTAAACGGTGAAATTTATAATCACCAGGAAATCCGGCAACACCTGGCTAACAGCTATCACTTCAGCACTGAATCCGACTGCGAAGTGATATTGCCCCTGTATCTGGAACACGGCACTGACTTTCTCGATCGTCTGCGAGGCATGTTTGCTTTCGTGTTGTATGACGAGGCGGCCGATCGCTGGATGATGGCGCGCGACCCGATCGGCATCATTCCCCTTTACTACGGGCACGACGCGCATGGCCAGCTGTACGCTGCCTCTGAAATGAAAGCCCTGATGGATGTGTGCAACCAGGTGCATGAGTTTCCACCCGGGCATTACTGGGTCAGTGGGCAGACAGAACCACAGCGCTGGTATCAGCGTGACTGGGAGAACTTCGAAGCGGTAGAAAACGCCACTTCCGATCCGGCTGCCTTGCGCAACGCGCTGGAAGATTCAGTCATAAGCCACTTGATGACTGACGTGCCTTATGGTGTTTTGCTCTCAGGTGGCCTCGATTCTTCCATCACGGCTGCGCTCGCCGCCAGGCATGCAGCGATGCGGGTGGAAGATGACGAGCGTACCCAGGCCTGGTGGCCACGGCTGCATTCCTTCGCCATCGGCCTGGAGGGTTCGCCCGACCTGGCCGCTGCCGATAAAGCGGCCAAACACATCGGCACCGTGCATCACGGCTTTACCTTCACCATTCAGGAAGGTCTCGACGCGCTGGAGGAGGTGATTTATCACCTCGAAACCTATGATGTCACTTCTATTCGTGCTGCCACGCCGATGTATTTGATGGCGCGCAAGATCCACGCTATGGGCATCAAGATGGTGCTGTCGGGTGAAGGCGCTGATGAGATTTTTGGGGGCTACCTGTATTTTCACAAGGCACCGAGTCCGCGCGCTTTCCATGAAGAAACCGTCCGCAAATTATCCCGTCTGCACAGCTACGATTGCCTGCGGGCCAACAAGGCGATGGCTGCCTGGGGTGTGGAAGCACGCGTGCCCTTCCTTGATTCTCGTTTCCTGGATGTCGCCATGCGCCTGAACCCCTCGGACAAGATGGCGGGTCTGCAAAAAGACGGCACGCACAAGATCGAAAAACATATTCTGCGTGAAGCCTTTGCCGACATGCTCCCCCATGAAATTGCCTGGCGGCAGAAAGAGCAGTTTTCAGACGGTGTGGGTTACGGCTGGATCGATGCCGTGAAAGATCACGCCAAGGCAGCAGTCACCGACGCCGATATGGCGCGAGCTGCTGGCCGCTTTCCTTTTAATACCCCGACTTCCAAGGAGGGCTATTACTTCCGCAGCCTGTTTGAGAAACACTTCCCGCTGGCGTCTGCGGCACAAACGGTTCCGGGTGGTCCCACCGTCGCGTGCAGCACACCTGAGGCGGTACTGTGGGATAAATCCCTGCAGGAAATGAATGATCCTTCGGGTCGCGCCATGCGTTCTGTGCATCAGCATGCCTACTCGGGTGATGTGGCCGGAGCTGCCCTATGAGTTCGGCGAATTCCGCGAGTCCGGAAGAAAAATCGCCGGCAAATTTGCTGGTGCAGAAATTTGGCGGCACTTCAGTGGCCGACCTGGCTGGTTTTGAAGCCAGTGCCGATGTGATCCAGCGTCACGGTGGTGATGGCCAGGTAATCGTTGTGTTGTCGGCGGTTAAAGGTGTGACCGACTTGTTGCTGGCAGCCATCGATCTGTCGGTGGATGGAGGCGATGGCAAGGCGTCCTTGCAGGAAGCTTTGCAACGCCAGCAAACCGTGTTGGATGAGCTGGCCGCCCAAGGCATAGCCACTCCACTGGGGAGTGCCTACCAGCGGGAGCAAGCGGCCCAACTGGCCCAACGCATTGAAGGTGTGCGTTTGCTGGGGCAATGCCCGGATCGCACTCGCGCGAGCATTCTGGCTTCTGGTGAAGGTTTCAGCAGTCGCCTGATGGTGGACTTGCTGCGTCATCGCGGAATCGCCGCCGCCTGGTCAGATACTGATGTGCTGCCATTGGCCAATGAGGACTGGCTAGATTCGCTGGTGGATATTGACGCAGCCGCTCCTTTGCTGAAGGCGCGCTTGTCGCAGGATGTGAAGGTACTGGTGCTGCCGGGTTTTTATGGTCGCAATGCCGCCGGGGAAATCCAGTTGCTGGGTCGCAACGGAACGGATTATTCTGCTGCTGCCATCGCTGCTGCTGCCGGTGCTTCCCGCTGCCAGATCTGGAAGGATGTGGATGGCTTTTTCACCGCCGATCCGCGCATCGTTTCCAACGCGCAATGTCTCACCGAAGTCTCTTACGAAGAGGCCATGGAGCTGAGTTATTTTGGCGCCAAGGTCATCTCCGCCAAGGCCCTGACGCCGCTGGCCGCCAAGGATGTGTTGTGTGAAATCCGCAATACCTACGAGCCTGAGCAGCCGGGCACGCTGATCCACCGCAATGCCAGGCGCACTCACGTGGTTCGTGGTATTTCGCATCTGCAGAATGTGGCCTCCATCACCCTTCATGGCGGCGGCTTGCGCGGTCGTGTGGGCATTGCCCGCCGCGTCATGGATGCGCTCGCCAGCCGGTCGATTTCCATACTGCTGATCGTGCAGTCTTCTTCCGAATACAGCATTACTCTTTGCGTGAAGCAGGCCGATGCCGACAAAGCCCGCCGTGCACTGGAAGAGGAATTCCATTTCGAGCGTTTGCACAAGCTGATCGGCGATATCCTGGTGCAGGGCAACCGCGCCGTGGTGTCGCTGGTGGGTGAAGGCATGAAACACTACCGCGGTATTGCGGCACGATTCCTCACGGCCATTTCCTCTGCTGGCGTGAACGTGGAAGTGATTGCGCAGGGCTCCACCGAATGTGCCATTGCCGTGGTGGTACAGGGTGATGAAGCCCAGTCGGCCACCCGCGCCTGTCATACGGCCTTTTTCAGTCACACCACGCACATCGATTTGATCCTGCTGGGATGTGGCAACGTGGGTGGAGAATTATTGCGGCAAATTCGTCAGCAATCTCCCAAATTGCTCGAGCAGGATGTGGAGTTGCGGGTTCGTGCCATTGCCAACAGCCGGCAGCTGCTGGTAGCTGACGATGTGGTTGACCTGTCGCAATGGCGCGAACAACTGAAGCAGGAAGGCAAGGCTTACAGCATAGATGATGTGATCGCGATCCGGGATCGACTGGGTTTGCTGAACCCCACCATTGTTGACTGCACCACCGCTGAGGAGCTGGCGAGCGAATACGTACATTTGCTGGAAGCCGGATTCAATGTGGTCTGTGCCAACAAAAAAGCCAACACTTTATCTTTGGACTACTACCGGGAAATGCGCACCGCAGCCTCGCGAAATTTTCGCCGCTTCCTGTATGAAACCAACGTGGGTGCAGGTCTGCCCATTATTGATACCCTGCAAGGCCTGATCCGCTCCGGCGATGAGTTGAAATCCTTTGAAGGCATCCTGTCGGGCTCGCTTTCCATGATTTTTGGCCTGCTGGAAGATGGCATGCCCATGTCGGAAGCGGTGGCCAAAGCCATGGAGCTTGGATACACCGAACCCGATCCCCGTGATGATCTGTCGGGCATGGATGTGGCCCGCAAGCTGTTGATCGTGGCTCGTGAGATTGGGCTGCAACTGGAATTGTCGGATGTAGAGGTTGAGCCCGCCGTGCCGATGACCACCATCGCCAATGTGGCCAAAGACGATCTGCTGCCGGCGCTGAAAAAACTCGATGCCGCTTTTGCCGAGAAAGTGACAACAGCGGCAGGCGATGGAAAAGTACTGCGCTATGTGGGCAGCGTGCTCGATGGCAAGTGCCGGGTGGCTGTGATGGCGGTGCCCAAAGACAAACCACTGGGTGCTATTCGTGATGGTGAAAATGCCCTGGTGCTTCACACTCATT
>JBGTHE010000540.1:0-5397 GCA_041746335.1 Lysobacterales bacterium
CCCAGCCGGCGGTAGTGGCGCTGTACTGCCCAAAACCGGCGGAACCAAAGTCCACCCAGGCCGTGCCGTTCCAATGCCAACCCGTGAGTGTTCCATACGAGTGATTTGACAGAGCGGCGTGGGTGGCGGCCCTCATCTCGCTCAAGTCGGAGTTCCAGTCGTAGGAATACAGGCTCGCGGCGGGAGCCATGCCACGGGCGCTGCTGTCCCCGGCACCGCTGCCGCCAATTGTTCCAGCCACGTGGGTTGCGTGTTCGTTTAACGCCACGGCGTCCATCACCGTTAGGCGGGAACCAAAATCCGCATGGGCTTCAACTCGTCCCGCATCCCAGATTCCGACACCAACGCCCACGCCGCTCAGCGAATAAGGCGGGTTCTGCAATACGTTCACACCAATACGCACCGCAGCCGTGGCGTTGAAGGGTACGTTGGGTGCCGGTTTTGGCTCGAGCCAGTGGATAAGGTCCAGTTCCGCAACTTCAGCAACGCGTTGCAAGGGCAAACGTAGCAATACCAGTTCAGGCGAACGCCACTCAATGATGCTCACGCCCGGAATCGACGAGAGAGCGGCAAGTGCCTCACTTTCGCTGACATCCTCGAAGATCAGGACCTGGATTTCGACCGTCCCGTCCGGATGGGTGGCATGTGGCGGAAATGCGCTGCGCGAAATTTCTTCAGACACCCGGTATTCCGCGCCCGGCTTCCACGAGAGCAGAACTTCACCTGCAATCTGCTCCGCTTCGCTGATCTTGACTGGCTGGGTGACCGAGACCCAATACGCGTTGTTCGGGACATAGGTGAGCAGCCGGATCCCCCGCGCCTTCAGCTTTTCTTTGAGCGCATGATCCGGCATCTGATCGAATTGAAGCATCTGGTGGCCCACGGTCAGGTCGTCCCCAGACTGCGGCTGATCGAACTCAGTGGAGGTGAAGGCTGACGGGTCTATGACGCCTTTGCGAAAATGGATCCTGAGATCCCGAGACTGTGCATCGACGGAGCTTGCGATCAGAACGAACAATAACAAAGCGAACGATAACGGCCGAAAGGACCCGGCGCGCATAAAGCCGATAGCAATCAGAAGGGATCTCAGAAATCGACTACCATAAAACCCACCCCTGTAAGAGCGCATTTGGATAACGCAACCTCGGTTGAAACCAAAGAATTGTTGGTGGTAGACAGGAAACCCTGAGCATTAAGCACGCTTTAATCTATTTGGGCAAGTGCCCCCGATCTCATTTTGGCGCGCTGTTCCGTAGGTAGGATTCAGATCGGCAAATACCGCAGGAGCAGCGACAGGATCGCACCCGTCGGCTCCAACCGCTCGCCGGACCGGGGATAATTGAGGTCAGACCAAAGTCCCACATTAAATTTGATTAGAATTTACAGTGTTTACTCCGGCACCTTACTCCGACCCTGTCATTTTGTAGTTTTAGGGTGTTTACTCTGGCACTTTATTCGGACGCCAAACTGACAATCCACAGCACTGCAATTAATTGGAGCAGGATCAGTATGAAGCTCATCAAAATAGTGTGTTTGGCCAGCCTTCTCTGCTTGCTGCCCTGGACTCAGCTCTGGGCCGAAAATGCCGATATTCCAGCCGGCAAAGGCAGCTACGAGGATCTGGTGGCACTTTTCGCCGAGTTCCAGCAATTTCGTGCTCCCGAGAGTGGTCAGACCGACACTATCACGGTGGATGCCAAGGGCAGAAGCATCGCGCCCGTCAGCGATTACAGCGCGGCAGTTATCGCCAGGCAGAAACAACGGATGGCAGAGTTCCAGTCGCGCAGCGAGGATATGAATGTGGTGGCTTGGGACCGTGCGCAACAGGTGGATTACCTGGCAGTGCGTTCACGACTGGATCAGTTTGTTTACATTGTTCAGTTGGGTAGGCCGTGGAATCGCGATCCGGGTATGTATGTGGACCAGCTCTTGCACCCGGCTTTTACCGAGCTGCCCGTTGAGGGACAGGCCAAAGAGGAATTTCTGGCCAGTATCAGAGCTATTCCGGTTTGGGTCGAACAGGCCCGGCAACATCTCGATGAGGTCGCGGCGGACTACGCTGATTTGGCGATTTACAACCTGTCGAATGCCGATGGGGTAGGCCATGGCCATCCGTATCGCCCCACACCGCCGGCCGGCGTGTTGGGCTGGTACGACGATCTGGCAGAACGCGCATTGGTTCAACCCGAGCTGTCAGCTGATATCGAAGCCGCGCGAACTGCCGTGAAAGGTTTTGATGCCTGGTTGCAGGAGCAACGGCCGGGCTGGACTGCACCGGCAGGCGCCGGTGAGGCTGCCTTTGACTGGTATCTTAAACACGTGAAGCTCATGCCGTGGACTTCTGCCGAACTGGTGGTGTTGGGCCAACGCGAGCTCGATCGTTTGTGGGCCATTTATGCGCTGGAACGTCATCGCAATCGGGATTTGCCAGAGTTGCAAGCCGCCGCCAGCGCCGAAGAATATACCGAAAAAATTGCTGAGACCGATCGTCGCATTCGGGACTTCCTGGAAGAGCAGGACATCATTACCGTGCCGGCTGATATGGCCGAATTGGGCACCAATGTGCCCTGGATCGTGAGGCCAGGGGGGCGGAATTTCTGGGAAGAAGTGCAATTCCGTGATCCATCGCCGGACCATCTGCACGCGGTGATACCCGGCCACCGGTTTGATGCGGAGATGCGGAAACGCATTACCGATCCGATTCGTGCTGGTGTCTACAGTGGTGCGCGTGCTGAGGGCTGGGCCACCTACCTCGAGGAAGCCATGTTGCAGGCCGGCTTATTCGATGATTCGCCACGAGTGCGCGAGCTGATCCAGATTTTTGGCATCTTCCGTGCGGCCCGGGTGCCAGCTGATGTCTGGCTGCAAACGCATCAGATGAATGTGGAACAGGCTGTGGCGTACTGGCTGCCGCGTGTGCCCTATCTGGACGAAAACGTGGCACGGGTCGATGCCGAAATCTATCTGCGCAGGCCACCGGGCTACGGCGTTGGCTACACCATCGGTGCTGTACAGATGCAGCACCTGCTGGCTGATCGCAAACGGCAATTGGGGGATGAATTCAATCTGCGGCAATTCCACGATGAGTTCATTGCGATGGGCTGGTTGCCGTTGTCGCTGATTCGATGGCAAATGACCGGCCTGGATGACGAAATCAAACATTTCTGGAAACGCGAGCCGATGCCCAGCACCTCGCCCTGACGAAACCAATTGAATTGAGGGACTAGGGGCTTGATCCGCGCGTCTCGGGTTAATGCATCTGTAGTCCGTTTTCGCTCGGCACGGTAAACTCATACAGAGGTCTTGAGCCTGGTTGACCCTGGGTGCGATGGCGCCAGGCCTTGGCGGGCTCGAGTAATACGAGTGCAATGGGAGACTGCAATGAGAATACATACCTTGAGTTGGTTGGGCATCACCGGGGTCGTGTCCTTGCTGGTGCTGCTGAGTGGGTGCGGTGGTGGTGACGACCGCAACGACAATGCCGGCGTCGCATCGTCCACGGGTGCCGGCAGTGCCATCGAGGTGAAAGCCAACCCACCAGGGCCGCCCGACCGTTGCCCACTGACTGCAAAAGAGGTCAGCGATGTCTTGGGCATCGCCGTACAGGTGGACACGGCAACGTGCATGTTCGAGCCGAAGCCAGGCATTGAGCCCAGGGTACTGTACGTTAGCCAGGCATCGTTCGTCTGTTCCGATGCCGTGGTGAAAGATCCCTCATTCACTCTCGAACCCCACGATGGCCTTGGCGTCCAGGCTTATGCCAGCGCCGAAGGCGGCGAATTGCTGGTCTGCACGGATCCCCCGTTCGGGATCAAGGTCAACATTACCCCCGCACTCGACGCCACCATCGCCGACTCCGACAAGGCCAGTGCCGACGCCAGGGCTTCAGAGCGCGCCGCCGCAGAGCAGTTGGCACGGCTGATCCTCGGTCGATAGGCTATTCCAGTCGGTCCGCCGATTCGCCCAGTAGGGAGCAAGATGCGATTTTTGCAGAGCGATGCCAATAATCAGGAACAACGAAGGAACATGACGCATCGACGCCTCCGGATTGACTATAATCAACAATCAGATACGCCCGGATCGGAGCTTGAGTCCCTCACCGCTCGAAGTTGAGGGGAATCGACTCACGGTGGTGCGTTAAATTAAAGCTTTTATGTTGAGAGGATAATTCGATGCGAACACTCTTGTCGACTGAGTATTCTGCGAGGAATTTCTGGCTGCGGTTGCTTGGCGGATTAGTGGGATTGGGTGTCGGTCTGTATGTCCTGACCAGGGCTCTCGCCCTCGGCGTGATTGGCGAGACCCTCGCGATTGTGGCGGTCCCGGTCATGGCGCTGGCCTTGGCTGCCGCAATGAGCAGGACGTGGTTTCTGCGGCGCGGGCTCAAGAAGGTCTCAGTGGACGACGGGTTTCTTTACGTTGCGGAATACCCCGATTCGCAGGAAGTTGCCATTCCGCTGAGCGATGTCATGCGCGTCACCCAGTGGCGGGGCAGGGGGCTGAGACCCGTTACGGTTCACCTCCATTCCGGCTCGAAGTATGATGGCCGAATCAAGTTCCAGCCGGCGCTGCGGGCTGGCGAATCTCTGAACGGTCTGCAGGAAAATCTCGTGGTAAGCGAGCTGCGTGCACTTGCTGGCCTTTGATTGCCGCCACCAAGCCCGCAGGTCCGCTCGTGCGTTAGCAATTACACAGTAAAGGAAGAGAGTCCAGGAATGTCGTTTGTGAGACAGCGCGCTGCTGGAGTGTTAATTTCCGTCGCGATCTGCTTCCAGCCGCCTGTTGCTCATTCGCAGGGCGAGGATGTACTCGCACGGAGCATCGCGCTCTATTCCACGCTGGCGTCCTACTCGGATACAGCGACGGTGGTCACGAATCGGGACGTCGCGATCTGGTCGAAAAGTACTCGCAGATTTGCCTGCGGCGGGTCTGGAAGGCAGAGCGCTTTTCTTGGATGACCAATCTGCTCCACCGTTTGGATGATGACCCCTTCAGCCATCGCATACAGCTTGCGGAATTGGAGTACTACACGGGTTCTGAGGCCGGGCGCAAAGCGATCGCAGAGAACTACGTCGGGCTCCCCTACGAGCTCGTACAGTAGGGCTCGACGCGCCTGGTTTGATCGGCGCAAGGGCATACGTCGCTATGCCAATCAGAGAAACTGCCGTTCCTAAGGCCGTGGCTTGTACGGACGGGAGGCCGGTGGTGTCTCTTCCGGTAAGGTATCTGGCCGGTCTGGCCGGTCCGGTTTACCATCGGGGCGGGAAGGGTGATCAGGTGGCCTGGGCCGGTCTGGCCAATACGGTGGATTGGGACCGTAGCCGGGCGGATAGTAAATTTCATTGCCGTATACAGGCTGGGGATAATAAACGACTGTGTTTTCTGCGAGGTTTTGCT
>JBGTHE010000541.1:0-4639 GCA_041746335.1 Lysobacterales bacterium
CGCGTATCGAACGTCACCTGAATCAGGATGGCTGTGACCACGCGACCTGGATCGACAATATTGCCATTCCGCTGGGCTATGCTGAACGAGTGGTGCCTCGCATTGAACAGCGTGTGGCTTGCGATCCACTGACTTCCACCAATTGGCAGGCATTGGTCAGAGCGCAGATCTGGGCCGGCAAACCGGCGGCCGCACTGGAGTCGGCAAATCAGGGCATGCAGAGGGCTCCCGGTTCATGGTTGGCCATGCAGAATAATTCTGCCATGGTTGCCCTGGGGCGCTACGATGAAGCTGAAGCAGTTCTTGATGCGCAGGTGTTGCCACCGTTTGTGATGATTTTCAGTCGATTGATGATTGCTGCAGCACGCGTGGATGAAGCAGAAATTGAGCGCCAGTTGACGCTGTGGGCTGAGGCGACACTCGGCGAAGAGGATGAACGCTATTTCAACCTGATTTATAAGGCCTGGCTGGGTCAAAGCGAACAAGCCAACGCATTGGCTGCAAAAGTCGACCAGCATGTATTCGGCAGTCCTGCCTTGCTAACCGTTACACTTTGGTGCGCCTGCGGCGCACCATTCGATCTTTCTGCCACCCCCAAACTGGCCGCCGATATCGCCGAATCCGGCCTGTCATGGCCACCGCCTTCCCCCATCCGTTTTCCCCTCAAAGACCAGGTGGCCGAAGTTGCTGTCAGCTCAGGGCAATAGTGCCCAACTTGTAGCGGCATAAATCCCGTTCTAAACTGAACCAAAGCAGGCTGCCAGGGGGATTCGGCAGTCGCAAAGGGAAAACATGAATAAGGGAAGCGCCGCGCTATTCGGAACAACGCTGGTAATCACCGCCGCAATTGTTGCGGGATTATATTTGTTGGATCGGGCACAGCGATCAGCGTCGTCGGGTTTGACGGAGGAAAGCGGCTGGACCGCACTGTTTTCTTCGCCGTCATCCCCCCCTCTCCCCGTCACCCCGGACTTGATCCGGGGTCCAACATCTCGCCAGGCACTAAATCCGGCCGAAAGTTCCGGAAACGTTTCAGCTGAAACGCCCCGCCCCGGCAACGACAACATCATCTCCTGCGAACACCCCGAATACGGCACCGTGTACTCAAACGCTGCCAATTGCGACGAAGTCGATTACGAAAACCGCCTCTCCCGTGCCGAGTCCTTCCAGGCCATGCCTGAAAGAGATCGTTACAGTGGAAGCGACTACCACTCCCCGGAGAGCGCTGCAGCCAACAGCCTCAGCTATAGCACCAGGAAGCAGCAGTCACCCAACCTGCGCCTGCACGGTAAAGCACCGCCATCCGGCCTGAACGTGAGCTGCAAATTCTCAGTAGGCAAGGCCCTGGAAATAGAGCGCGACCTCGCTGCCAGTGGCAACCCGCGTGAAAGTAGCTGGCGCGAGAGTTACTGCAAGTTTCGCTGTGAGGCTATTGAGGAACGCTGTCCGGTTGCGGATGACTACTTTTATTACCGCTACGCGGAATTGTGTCCACAGTATTGGCAGGGTGTGAGCTGCGGATAAGTTAAAGTTGTACAGCAAAACACCCCGGTGCACTGCTGCGCATATATTTGTAGCCCAGATCCAAGAAAAGGATTGAAATGACAAATTCAAAGTAATTGCGGCGGAACTGATCACGCAGGTGAAAAAGTGACAGTGCGCGTGCTCGTATCAAAGTAATGGTGAAGCGCATCCTCAACAAGTACGGTTACCCTCCCGACCTGCAGGAAGAAGCCGTTAAGACTGTTCTCGCACAGGCGGAGCTGCTGTGTGCGGAGTGGGTGTGAGAATTTCGGCAACTCGATTCCTTCCCAATATTGAAATCTGTCCACGTCACGTGGACAGAGAAATAATGGACAATAAACCGGCCAACTTGAGGGTGTTTAAACGTGGGGCCTAAACCAGGAAGTAGGTATGCGAACAACCGGCAAAATAACCCATTGGAATGATGAGAAAGGCTACGGCTTTATCACTCCGAGCTCAGGAGCAAAGCAGGTATTTGTGCACATCAATGCTTTCGGTGGTCGGCTCGATCGGCCAGAAATCAATCAGCTCGTGAGTTTTGCGATTGGCGCTGATAATCGGGGCAGGCCGTGCGCGGAACGGGTGACACTGGCGGGGGCAAAGAATCCCGACCGTTTCAGACGCAATGACCGGTCGCTTTATGTCTGGGGCGCGGCTTTATTTCTCGCATTGCTGAGCGCTGTGGTGCTCGGCGGTACCTTGCCTCTACTGGTGCTGCTCATTTACCTGGTGATGAGCGCGCTGACCTTTCTCGTTTATTGGTTGGACAAATCTGCGGCAGAAAGCAATCACGACACTCACGCTCGCACGCCGGAGAAAGTGCTGCACATGCTGGCACTCTTCGGTGGCTGGCCGGGTGCCATGGTCGCGCAACAGTTGTTGCGCCATAAGTCCAGCAAGGCTGAATTTCGCGCGCTGTTTTGGGTAACCGTCGTGGTTAATTGCCTGGCGCTCGCCTGCTTGTTCACCCAACCCGGGCGAGAGTTTATGCAAGCCTTCCTGGATTGATAGGTACGCAATACGGGCTGAATAATTGAGGCAAAATTTTCTCTGAGAATTCCTGAAACAGCTGCCGCCTCATGATGAGGAATAATTCTCTGCCCCAAGACCTTCGGCAGCTAAATGCCTGATAATACTTCCATGACCCGACAATGCGGCACATGTACTGCTTGTTGCGAGGGTTGGCTGGAGTCCGCGCGGATGTCGCTGGCGCCGGGCCATCCCTGCCAGCATCTATGCGCCAATGGCTGTTCGATTTACACAGAGAGGCCGGAAAATCCCTGCCGCAATTTTGATTGCGGCTGGAAACTGCGTGGCTCACCTTTACCCGATGACATGCGGCCGGATCAGTGCGGGGCCATTGTTATCCTTGGGCAAGATTGGCGGCACTGGCCCGCCATACGGGCTGTACCGGTGGGTTGGGTCATCCCGGAGCAAACTTTACGCCGCATCAAGGCATTCACGGTTTCGCAGAAAATGATATTGATCTATCACGAACATGATCAGGCAGATGGGGTACTCACACAAACCCATCAGGTGGGCTTCGGCCCACCGGACTTTATGGCTGCCTTTCGCGAGGCGATGATGAAGGTCGGGGCTAGCGAATTGCGCTCCAGCGGATTCGAGTGATACGGGACGCTCGCCCATTGCTGGCCAGCTGCCTGATAGTGGGCAATCAGTTGATTGCGCTCAGTCTGCGTGAGATCGCTTGCGGTTGCGGAAAAACTAACCGGGAAAACGACTTAAGCAAAAATCGGTTGATTGAAGCTACTTAAAATCAGGAGCGGGCAGACTGACCAGGGAATACTCCTGATCCGGCTCCTCAGCCCCACGACATTCACGATGAAAGCGTCAGGATCTGTCGAAGGAAGCTGCGATCCGGATTTCTTGCACGAACCGATCGTCATTGGCGGCTTTGATGGCCTGGCGGCGGCCCCCGGCAACAATGGTGCACTTGTGTTCAAAGTGTTCTTCTCGCAGGTGGGCGGCATGCCAGCGGTAACCCACGAAGCCGGGTAAGGCACCAACTACTATCACCATCAGAACCAGAACAGGAATTTTGAGGGCTGGCCAATCGGTCAGCAAACCGGCCAACTCGGCCACATCAAACATCAGAGTAGAGGCAGCGACCAGGAATAAAGTGGTCCAGCCCAGCCCACGGCGGACGGCCCAGACAGCTGGAACCAGAAAGGCCTGCCAGGAAAAACCTCGCCGGACGGCCTCATCGCCGTATTTGGGGTGGTGGTAGATGTCAAATATATGCATGGCTATTGAGTTCGGGTGCTGGGTGTTTCTGCATTCCAGCCTGCGGCTGCGCCGGTCTGGAATGACGGCGCCGATGCGATGCACGAAGAATATCGTATAACGCGCCTCTAGTCAGTACCAATATGTAGACAGCCTGCATGATTTACCAGTCTTTCAGCGGAAAACTGATTGGACTTACGGGCGGCCAGACCAGTCCGGAATCCTGCAGCATGCTAGCAAATACCGGTGTGGATTCCAGATCAAATGGAGCGCCGCAGGAGCAGTCGTACACCGCCTGCATCAATACGAGGTAGCCAAAGGGGCGCCGGTCTATCAAGCCTGCCAGGCGGTTGGCCTCATTGCGGTCACCGATCTGTGCGGCGAGCCGCAGCGCGGTCAAGTCATCCGGGCCGAAGCCTTCTGTCAGCTGGCTTGCATACCCCGCTGAAGCTGCGTCCACACCCTGGATGGCGCTGAGCACAGCCATGGACAGCAAACGCTCATCTTCTTCTGCAGTGTGTTGCCGGATGGCAGTCTCAGCCTTTTCAAAGCGCCCTTGCATAGCCAGTGCGATGGCGTGGGCGCGCACCAGTCTGGGGTGTTGGTTGAACGGCAGGCGTTGCTCTGCAAACTGCTGTGCTGCAACCCAATCTCCCAGCCACAGTAGGGCAAACGCCTGGTGTATATCGCCACGCGCTTGCAAGGGGTCGCAGGTGATGGTTCGCCGAAAGGAGTCCCGTGCGAGGCTGGCATTCCCAAAGGGTGTTGCAATCAGTGGTGCCCAAAGTGCCGTTTCACAACCGGGGGCCTTCAGGGCACGTTCGCTGAGGATTTTGATTCCTCGCCATTCACCCAGCAGCAAGGCACGATC
>JBGTHE010000542.1:0-6186 GCA_041746335.1 Lysobacterales bacterium
CCACCACCATCAACGGAGACGTGGGCTCCACCTTCACCTCGATCACAAATACCGAATGTTCCATCACTGGGACTATCGATACACCGGTTACCGGAACAGTCTTAACCGACTTCAACAACGCGTACAGTGAGCTCGATAGCCAGAACCCGACCTGTGACGGCGTGATACCAACCACCAGCACGATACTACCCCCAGGAGTGTATTGCTCTGAGGCAGCAACCGTAATCGGTGCCGGAGTCACCTTTACACTCGACGGCTCTGCAAGCGATGTCTGGGTGTTCAAAGTCGGAACCGGCGGAGGTGGAGCCCTGACTGGCACCGGATTCTCGGTAGTCATGGGCGGCAGCGCATTGGCCTGCAATGTTTATTGGCACACTGCAGAAGCCACGACAATGACCGATTCGGATTTCATTGGGACTGTGCTCGCCGGTACTGCCATCACCATGACCAGGGGCAGTTGGATGGGACGGGCATTGGCAGGCACAGACGTTACAGTGACTGACGCAGACAGTATGACTTTCGCCGGATGCAGCCCACCCATCGGCATTACAGTGAACAAGAATTTTGTCCCGGACAGTATCGCAGCGGTGCCGGTAACCCTGAGCTGCACTTCAGGCACAGTGAGCGTTTCACCCCTTAGCACTTCCGAGGGATCGCCAGCCGTGTTTACCGTCGGTGGTGCGGATCTGAGCGGCACCACGTGCACGGCTACTGAGACGGTGCCAGTGAGTTATTCCGCGAATCAGGCAGATTGTGTTGATGTTGCGCTGGGCGGCAGTTGCACCATCATAAATACGCTCAACAACGATACCGTGGTCGTCAACAAGGATTTCAGCCCGAACAGCATCGCTACAGTGCCGGTGGCTCTGACCTGCACCTCGGGTACGGTAATGAATTCACCGCTGAACGCATCAGAATCAACACCGGCAGTCTTTACAGTAAATGGCGCCAGTCCGGGTGCAACGTGTACGGCAACGGAGACGGTCCCAACAGGCTATACCTCAAATCAGGCCAATTGCGTGAATGTGAGCCTGGGAAGCAGCTGTACCATCACCAATACGCTCAACAGCAACACTGTTGTGGTCAACAAAAATTTCAGTCCGGACAGTTTCGCAGCAGTGTCGGTGAATCTGAGTTGCACCTCGGGTACGCCGCAAAATTCGCCACTTCAAGCCTCCGAGGCCATACCAGCGGTGTTCACGGTAAACGGTGCCAGTCCGGGTGCGACCTGCACAGCTACGGAGACAGTGCCAACCGGCTACATGGCCGATCAAAGCAATTGCGTAAACGTTGCGCTGGGCGGCAGTTGCACGATCACCAATACGGTCAATAGCGAAACGATCGTGGTCAACAAGGACTTCAGCCCAAACAGCGCTGAATCGGTAGCAGTAGCGCTCGATTGCACCTCGGGTGAGGCTGAGGTCACGCCTCTGGATGCATCTGAGATGACACCCGCTGTTTTCACGGTGACTGGGGCCAGTCCCGGTGCGACCTGTACGGCAACGGAAACCGTGCCGACCGGATATACCGCGAATCAGACCGATTGTGTAGACGTGACGCTGGGCAGCAGCTGTACGATCAGCAACACGCTCACCAGTAACATGATTACAGTTCATAAGAATTTCAGTCCGAACAGCGTCTCAGTGGTACCGGTGGCATTGACCTGCACATCAGGTACGCCTGAGCTAACGCCACTGAATGCTTCCGAGTCAACACCCGCGGTATTCACCGTGAATGGTGCCAGCGAGGGAGCGACCTGCACGGCAACAGAGACTGTGCCAGATGGATACACAGCCGACCAGACCAACTGCCTGGACTTGGCGCTGGGTGGCAGCTGCACCATCACCAACACGCTTAACAGCGATACCATCGTGGTCAACAAGGACTTTATCCCCAACAGCATCGCCGCGGTGCCGGTGGTTCTGACCTGCACTTCAGGCGAAGCCGTTCTGACGCCATTGAATGCCTCCGAGTCGGCCCCGGCAGTGTTCACCGTGACTGGTGCTGACCCGGGTGCAACCTGCACGGCAACAGAGACTGTGCCGGACGGTTACACAGCGGACCAGACCAATTGCGAGAACGTAGCGCTTGGTAGCAGCTGCGAGATTACCAATCAGGAAGAAAACCCACCCGGCCGCGCCACGTTCCTGGTGACAAAAGACTTCACGGATGGAAATCCAATGGACGTGGAAGTTTCGATCAGCTGCAACACCGGTTTGGTGCTGGACCAAAGCACCGAAATCAATGAAAGCGAAGAGATAGAGTTCGTGATCGTCTCTTTTGACGAGGGTGAGTTGAACTGCACTGTTAGCGAAACACTGGCGCCTGGTTACTCCCCCATTTACACAGCAATAGCGACAACTGGTCTGGGGCTGGTTTCACATGACCTTGAAGGGTGCAAATTTGAAGAAGTCATATCCGGGCAGTTCGTCTGCAGTATCGTGAACGCTCCGGGGTTGGTGGACATTATGATCGAAAAGTTATGGGTGGTCGACAGCGTCAGTGATCAGGAATTGGACACCCGTTATTCACTCAGTCTTTTCTGTGATGAGCCGATTGGCCTGGTCGCCGTTTTCAACGGTGAGGATTCCGATACTTTCCTCGCCCAAGTGGCCCCACAGTATCCGGGCAGCAACTGCTGGGTTGTGGAAACAGTTTATGCCAGTGGGGTAGAAGTCGACAACGGCTGCGAGAACCTTTTCATCAGTGCTGCAACCGGCGGTGACAGTTGCCTGATCACCAATACGGTCTTCTTTGAAGGCATTCCAGTACTTGGCCGTTACGGTATGGCCATTCTGGCTTTACTGATTCTGGGAGTCGGCCTGGTTGGTTTCCGCAGGTTCATCTGATCCTTTAAAGAAAAGGGTCAGAGGCTTTGTCCAAGAGATCCGAAGCCGACATGCTTTGCTGAGACCACCGGACCCATAGGTCCGGTGGAATCGGAAGCGATATTTACTAGCGGGAAGGGTTCAGGTCTGAAACCTGCTTGTCAAGTATGATGATTTCGACACGGCGGTTCTCTTGCCGACCTGTCTCGGTATCGTTGTTACCTATCGGCTGGTTTTGACCCAAGCCCTTAGAAGTCATTCGCTGGCTACTGATACCTTGCTGCAACAGATAAGACCGCACTGATTCCGCACGACGCTCTGACAAGGCCATGTTACTGGCAGCAGAACCAACACTGTCGGTATGGCCTTCAATCATGATGGTCCGGTCCTGATACTGATTCATGAAGTTGACCAGATTATTGAGGCTGTCCTTACCGCTGCTTTTCAGGTCTGCCCTTCCGGTTTCAAATAGCACATTACCCAATGTAAGAACCAGACCACGTTCGGTGGTCTTGGCTTGCAGCAGGTCAATCTGCCTTTGCAGCTCAGCTTTTTCCTGATCCGTTTCGTTGCGAACCTGCTCTGCTCTTCGAGCTGCTTCCGCTGCCGCGGCACGGGCTGCATCTGCTTCTTCTGCCGCAATCGCGGCAGAGCGCCGGGCTGCATCAGCTTCATCGCGTGCCATGTTGGCATCGCTGCGCGCGAAGTCAGCCTGATTTCGTGCCCTCTCGGCCTCCATCGTCCGCGCATTCAATTGTGCCCGATCGCGTGCTTCGGCCAGCAACACTCGCTGATCTTCCGCATAACGCGTGGATGCTTTGGCTTCGGCGATTTCCACTTTGTAGTCCGCCAGATAGACCCTATGAATCCCAAGGGCTTTATCCTGCGGCACCGGGGTTTCGGCCAGTCGAACAGCAGTCTCTGCTTCCCTGATTTCAATGGGCGCACGACTGGCCAGATTCGGATCAGCCTGAAGGCGGCTCAACTTCGCGCGCGCATCGGCTGCACCGGCTGGGGCTTGCGGTGTTGAAGCGCAGCTTACCAAAAACATACCTGTCATCGCGGCAATAGTAAAAGCCATGCCAAACCGGAACGTGAAGATTTTTGAAGTGTTCATTGCTGATCTCCTGCGCGCCGGATTTCTTCGTTAAGCATATCTGCGCCTTTGCTCATTTGCTGGTTCACCTCTGCTGCCTTCGCGGCTTCGGTGCGGGCGGAGGCAAGCTCGGCAGCAATACGCGCCTGACGCGCATGCCGGTCAGCTTCAATCATCTGCTTGGCGTCGACAGCGGCGTTGGCTTGAGCCAATTGCTGACGAGCCTCAGTCAGAGCCGGGCCAGCATATTGGGCCGCGTTGTCTTTCTCGGCGGTAGTGATGGCAACTCTGGCTTCGGCCAAAGCGGCCACTGGCGGCTCAGGGGTGGATGCGCAGGCAGTGAGGAACAAGGCTGTCCCCACTAAACCCACGGTAACAACAATAGAACGAATTACGGCTTGTGGCCGGTATGCTTTTAACATGGTGATTCTCCCATCACGGTGCGGTAGGGCGGTGCTTTCCAACACCCACGATGGTTCATCTTTGCGCGGCTGTCGGTGCGCTAGCACACAAAGCGTCAATCAATGCAGTCTGAGGACCGCCGCTAACCGTTAGGCGCCGTGCTTTCCTCAATCGGGACCTGCCCTGCGGCAGGTCCGAGCTCAATGCAAGCGGAGTTCAACGCACCTGGAGATTGTTTATCACTTTGGAAACGCCAGACACCCTGCGCGCTGCAGCTAAAGCGGCATCCCGCTGAGCAACTGAATCGACGAAACCACCCAGACTCACTTCGCCGCGGTTCACTTCGACGTCAACTTTGAGAGACTTAACTACCGGATCGTTTGCAAGTGCGGACTTAACGCTGGCTTGGAGCGTTTTGTCATCAATGTACTCACCAGTCATGCGAGTGCCACCATCATTGACCCGCAGATTATTCTTTACTGAGGTCACGCCGGTGATTCCTCTTGCAATCACACCAGCCCGGTCGATCTGAGCCTGCGAATCGACGAAACCATTTAACTGCACTTCGTTCCGGTCAACTTCAACGTCGATATCCAATCCATGTGTCCCGTCATCCGCCAGCAGGGCCGACTTAGTGCGTGCAGCGATGGACGTATCGTCCATGACTTCACCGGTAGAACGACTCTTTCCTGTACCTGTACAACCTGCCACGCCAACCAGCGCAAGGGCAACGCTCAAAATCATAACCTGTTTGATATTCACAAATATTCTCCTAGTGTTGATTGGCCGGGCGAGCGCAAAGATCACGGGGCTCGCCCGGCAGGAATAAAAATCCGCCAGTTGGAACCAAATCAGGGCCTGAATCCAACGGCTTGACTTTAGCCCTGCCTGTACAGCCCGTCTGTGCGTTAGCATACTTAAGAAACGCGCCCTTCACCCTCGTTCAGCTGCTATCGATATGACCCCACCCTGATCAAAGATTGTGCTGGCAAGGACCTCCATTAAAGCAGTCGATTGTCCTGAGCTTTATGGCCTGGCCCTTGCAAATAGTGGGACCCATCAATATGATCAGGATCTCCCACCTACATGGACCTGTTAAGGGGAAAGGCAGTGCAGCGGGTTCATGCTGAATTCAGATCTCAGGCAACCAGGATGCCAATATATTGATTTGGCCAGAGCGCTCAGTCTAAGAGCCTGCTTCGTCTTATCAGTAGGAAGAATAGTCTTAACTAAACCCGAGTACGCGGGGATGATCATCACTGGCAATTCTGAAAATGACAAGTGAGCAATTCATTGTACTTGTGACCTTGGTTTTAATGGTTGCGATGATTCAGGCGGTTAGAAACCGCCATCGCATCAAGCGCTTGATTTTGAATGGACTCAGCATCATTCCTCCCCAGCAACCCCCATCTCATTCGTCGGAAACTTCCTTCATCGAGAGCCAACCCCCGATCTTGACCGCAGAGGAAAGTGAAGCCGAACTGGTCAGGCTTCAAAAGCTTATTGAAGATCGAAAGCGAGTCGCATGGAATACGGACGTTGCTTATCACCTGTGGGGACTTTACAAAAATCTCTTACTTTGTGCTAACCCCAATTCATCAGATCGTTACTTTCAGGAAGGTGAGTGGTACGACGTAAAAATTCTTCACGTGAGCGCCCAGAACGGATTGAACAAATTGGAATTTGAATTAAAAGGGGCCAGGTACAAATTCGTCGATGATGAAGAAAAGCAGGGCTGGCGCGAACTTACGAAATTTTTCTGTTTGTCCCTTTATGATGAAGCGGATCGCTGCCTCATCGAAATTCCAATGAAAATGAAAGTCGATGACACGGGACGCAATTATTCCATTTCAACAGGCG
>JBGTHE010000543.1:0-5087 GCA_041746335.1 Lysobacterales bacterium
AATTTGACTGGACCGCGGACGAGCCTCCCTTGGGATTCCGGCAGGAATCGCTGTCCGTGCCGACACCGTTGCACGAAGTTGCTGACTTGCGTGGTGAACGGGACACCGTAAGTGCCATGCAAGCCTTGGTAGAGCATCTCCGAATCCGGCCGAAGCGGCGCGGACCTATTCAGTCGAACACATTGGAAGCCTATCGAATCATTCGCGAAGAAGGGCGTGGTTACTGCGCGGACTACACCCAGGTATTCAACGGACTGGCGCACGCTGCTTCTTTGCCGGTGCGGGAATGGGGTATGTCCTTCGACCGTTTTAGTGGCGACGGACATGCTTTCAGCGAAGTCTACGATCATGAGACTGGGAAATGGATATTCGTCGACCCAATGCACGGCTTCTTTGTGCGCGACCGAGCGACCGATCGGCCAATTTCGGTGCTGGATTTCCGCGAACGCCTCACCGGCGAGGACGCATTTACATCCCTCGAGGTCGTGCCGATCGGGAACGCATTTATGTTCGACTCAGCCCGGGAAGCCTATGATTATTACCGTGCAGGTGCCGATCAGTTCTATTTGTGGTTTGGCAATGATGTCTTCAGCTACGACAACCACGCTCTGGTGCAACTGCTCGGACCAGTGTCCAGACCTGTCGAGCAACTCGCGGCGATCGTTACCGGCATTCACCCGACGATCCGGATATTGTCGACAGCGACGAATAGAAGTGAGATCGAAGCCCTGTTCGCTCTCCGTTTCAAAGCGATCACGCTCACGGTAATGGCGGGTCTGCTTGGCGTGCTCATCGTCGTGCAAATCATTTGGCTGGCAGGTGAGCGGCGCAGACGAAGCAAGCAGGGTTAACGCGAAGGCGATGGCGGCATCTATGGCTCATTACCAATGGAGACCTTGTCCACATGCAGCACCTGGTCTCCCGTCGGATGGTACAGGCCGAGCTTCAGATAGACGCCACGCAGGTCGTTGAAAGTATTGGGTCCTTTACTTTGCATGACGAGTTCCGAGTCGCGCCATACATCCGTAATGCCATCCTCCCCGTAGGACCAGACCATACGAAAAGTCCAGTCGATCCAGCGGCCGGTTTCGACTGGCCCGAGCCAGTGCCAGTTGTTGGCCATAAATTGCGAAACCGAGCGGAATCGCGGGTCCGATCCGTAGGTGATTCCCCATCGGCCGCTGTGGATACGCAGTGCGAGCGGGGGGCCGCGGCCGATTTCCTGCCGTGGCAACATATCGGGCGATGAGTGCCACTGAGCAATGATAGTGTTCTCGCCCAGGTCGTCCGTTGGCCCCTGATCGCCCAGGTCCGCGACGAACACGCTGAACCGGTACCATCGTTCTTCCCCGAAAGGCTCCCGGAGGAACTTCGCCATGAACCGTGAATGCAAACGGGGGACGATTTCGCACCGCAGCCCGTTCGGCGCGCCGATGCGGAGCGACCGGCTGCCGTCGAGAGCCTCCGCCTGTGTAACTGTCAGATCGCACCGGTCATGAGCATCGACGATCCATTTGCCTTGATCGACGGTATCACCCTCGAAACTATCTTCGAAGACCGGCGATTCGCATCCCGTCGCGGCCAGTGCTAAAACAGCGGCCAGGGTCAGACGCGTCCATTTCATTCTATGGTTGAAGATCGGCGGATACATACAAGTTCTTCGGGTTATTATCGTGTCGCCGGTCGCAGAAAAAAGTCGAAAGCCGTGGTATCAGGATATATGCTCGCTCCAGTCGTTACACCTGAACCGTTCGCACTTTCAGCTGCTACTCCGCTCCGGACGCAATGACCACTCCTTCCGAACGCCCTGTCTTCATCATCGGCTGTCCGCGCTCGGGCACTACGTGGCTATATCACCTTCTGATGTCCTCGGGCGGTTTCGCAATATACAGGTCCGAGACGCAACTCTACAGCCGCTTTGGCCCCGCCTTCCGCGGCTTCTACAGCAAGCGCGAACGGAAGGCCTTCCTCGACAAATGGCTACCAAGTGAGTTCTTCCGCCGTTCCGGACTGGGTGAACAGTCGTTCCGCGAAACTGTTCTCGAGCGAGTCGATTCACCCGGCAGCATGCTTCGCACACTGATGGGGAGCGTCTGCGACAGTCAGGGTGCATCGCGTTGGGCGGAATGCACGCCGGATCATGGGCTGTATGCCAGGCAAATAAAGCGCGACTTCCCCGATGCCCTGTTCATACACATAAACCGCGACGGGCGCGACGTTGCACTATCTCTGGCAAAGCAAGGCTTTATCCGCGCACTCCCGTGGCAAACCGGTGAACCGGAGATTGCAGCGGCCTCCTACTGGTCGTGGATCGTACGAAGTATCCGCGAGGAAACGAAGTTCATTGGAGATGACCTGATGGACCTTCGCTACGACGATCTGGTGGATGATTTGCAAGGTAGCCTGGGGCGCATCGCTACATTCGTCGACAGCCCACTCGACGTCGACCGGATCACCCGTAATCCGATCGGCGCCGTGCGTAGTCCTAACACTTCGTTCACCGAGGATAGACGGCCAAAGTCGCTAAAAAGCGCGCCCCGCTGGCAATCCGTTTACGACGGACCACTGCTGAGAAAGGTCGAGTCCATCATGGCTCCGGAACTGGGTTTGTTCGGTTACGCCCTGTCGCAGGACAGCAGGAGTGCCCCGCGCGCCATAACATCCAGAATGACACGCCAGATTTACGCCAGTCGATTCCGGCTCGGCGCCATGCTTCGTAACATGGGGCTCTCCCCGTTGCGGCGAGCGCCAATCCCCGCCACGATAAGACCGCCGGATGACAACGACCCCACCCTGCGCCCCGGCCAGCATATACAACTGATTCGCGAGATGGTGCAACGTTAGGGCACCTGGACGCTCGCGCCAGTCTCTTCGTGCAGCCAGGTCACGCATTCCCGGACAGCTTCATCGAGGTGCTTTCGTGAGGACATCGTGTGGTCGGCTCCGTCGACAATGCGAGTCCTTAGCCGGGCGGTCTCCACTGCGGTGCGCCATGCCGGGTTCGAGCGGCACAACTCCAGGAATTCCTGTCCCGTCAGGTCGTCGCCGCTGACAAGCAACAGGACTGGTCGGTCGAAGGAATTGAGCCCGACGCGCATCCGGTCGACGAAAGCAGGCTCTGCCAACCTAGCGGTGCCGAGGAACCTGCTCCGTTGGCGGCCGGCGTCTGCCAGTGCTCGGACGAACGCGCCCACCGACCTGAAAAGTTTCAGTTGGCGCGCCGAGACTTTCCGCCACAGCCCGCCCTGCCTCAGACGCGCGAGGTAATACTGGCGCAACGGACGGTGCGCTCCGTCGGCATTGCCCCTGACCCAGGGATTTATCAGGATCATTCCGGCAACGTCGTCTCGCCGGTGTGCGTTAATGAGCGCCGCGGATGCCCCGTCGCAGAGTCCGAGCAGGACCACGCGCCTGATCTTCGGCAATCGGCTGCGCAGTGTCGCGACCGCAGCGTCGATTTCTGCATCCAATTCCTCAAAGGAAACCCGTTCCCCGCTGCCATCCCCCATGCCCCGGCAATCGAAACGCAGGACGGGTATACCGGCGGTAGACAAGGCGCGCGCCATAACCACGAACTGGCGGTGACTACCGACCCGGTACTGGGGACCGCCGACCACCACGAGGACGCCACAATCAGCCTGTTCGGCACCGGGATGCAGAACACCTGGCAGCTGCGCCCCCAGGCAATCGAAGACCAGCGCTTCCTCTTCACCGCGCATCGGCCGCTACCGTAAGCCAATCAGCTGTCCGCTCGCAAAGCGCCGGATTGAAAGCGGTTTCGGCAGAGGCCCAGTAGGGACCTCCCGCCTGTTCGATCACGGAAACCGACGTCTGCGGGCTCTCGGCCGCACCGGCAACAACGGCTGCCGAGGACACTGCCCCCTCCTGCGCCGCACGCCCGACCTGAAGGATGGCGAGCGCCTCGAGTGGGAGACTGTTGTAGGTCTGAGGTCCAATCTTGCGAATCGCGGCAGCCAGCGACGGGGACAGTGCGTAGCCGCCCACCTCGAGAGTATCTCCGCGCTCCAGCTGCGCCAGCAGCTCGGCAACAGTCTCCCGCTGGTCCCTCGCCATGGACGCAGCGACCCGCAGGCGCAGAAACTGCTGGAGATAGGCCGCCCCGCTGTCCACGGGCTGCCAAAGTACGGCCCGGCGGACACACAGGGCGCGTTCGTGCAGGCAATCCGCCAACAACGCGCAGCCCAATCGTGTCGCGATCACTGCATCTGCCCGCAGGCCCTCACCTTCTGCCCATGCAGTAATCCGGGAGAGATCGTCCAGCCAGACGGACCATGTGGCATCGCCGAATTCGCCCTCACTGTCTCCCGTGCCAAACAGGTCCGGCACGAGGACCGAATATCCTTCGTCGACGAGTCGCGCTGCGGTTTCCGCGACCTGGCGGCGGCAGCGGTTCATCTCTTCGGCGAAGGGTGGAATAAAGATGACGCAACGCTCGCTGCCGGGACTGCGGCGCAATACCGTGAAGAGACGGCCCGCGGCACCGTCGATGAAGAATGCGTCGATCGGTGCGCGGCTCAAGCCCGCACCTTCGCGGTAATGAATTCGGCCAGCGTACCCACTGTCAGGAAGACATCAGCGGAGATCTCGTCGTCGTGGATCTCGATGCCAAATTCCTCTTCGACGAGTGTGAGCACGGTTACCACCGCCATGGAATCGAATTCCGGTAAGGTTCCGAACAGTGCGGACTCCTCGCTCAGATTGTCGGCGCGCGGCCCCAGGTGCAATGCATCCCGGAGTATTTCCCTCACGGCTTCTTCGACGGTCAGTCCCTCGGCCACTCGGCCACTCCTTTGCCGGACGCGGAACCCGGCTAGCTCCCTTCGGTGCGAGCCGTCGACCAGGTCGCATAGGTCTCGCCCCGATACGCCTCGACTATGCCCCTGGCGCTGGCCGCGTTCACGAGACAGAAATAATATGGCACATAGATAATGGGCGACAGTGGCTCGCGTGCCCGGCTGAGCGCGCCCGCCACGGCGAGGCCGTAAAAAAGAAGCTGGAAAAGGAAGGCGAGCGAATACAACCAGGACTCACGCAACAGCAGTACATTGGCAACCAGCGCCACGACA
>JBGTHE010000544.1:0-4605 GCA_041746335.1 Lysobacterales bacterium
TCGTTGAAGAAATCGATCGCAACCTGCGCTTGATGTCACAGGCCTGGTATCAGGCTCGCGAGGACCTGAAGGCCATTCCGCCCATGGCACGTGCGGCAAAAATGACCAACGACGGCGAACTCTACGTTCGACTTGCGCAAGCTCACATCAACCTGGAACAGTGGACCGAGGCTGCTACAGCGGTCAACGATGCCCTGAGCTCCGGTGGACTGAAGCGTACTGACCAGGCTTACATCATGTTAGGCATGTCCTTTTTCAACCAGAAGCGCCTCACACAAGCACGGGATGCCTTCCAGAAAGCCAGCCGCGACCAACGATCAGCCAAAGCTGCTGAACAGTGGATCGCCTACGTCGACAGCGAGCTTCGCAGACAGGAGTTGATGGATCAGGAAGTTGAATACAAGGAACGTGATCGCGACGCGATGCTGGACGCCCTGCCCGACAGTTGATATATAGCCCTCCCAGGTCCCAGAAACCCGGCCCTCGTGCCGGGTTTTTTTGGCCCGAATACAAGGAAAACCTATTCCGTTCAGTGTATTCGTAGTGCGGATTTGCCACACCAATCAACTACTGCAAATCATTGGCGAAAATCGTGGTCAGAGATCATAGTCCATGTATGGACTATGACTCCGGCTTTATTCCGGCACTTGACTCCGACCCCCGATTCACAGGTTTAATGTGTTATGCGCAGTCCTAACCGAGACACTGCTGTTTTCAGCACTTCCGCCATAGACCTGTTCGCCTCGGCATTGGGCGCATTTATCTTGCTGGTGATGATTCTGTTCCCCTACTACCGGAATGCAGGCAGCGCTGACTCCTGGTCAGAAGTCGAAGATCTCATGCTCAAACGCCGGCTGGCGCAGGGCGAGATCGAGAACCTGCTGGCGAACAATGAGCAGTCCCAGTCTGAGCTGGAACGGCTGCAGCAGGTCAACGCAGGTATTGAGCAATCCCTGTCCCGACTACGCAACGATTTACGCGACGCCAAAACGCAGGTGGCAGATATCGCGGTCCCTGAGCCGGTGCTGGAGGAAGTGCCGGAAGCCAAACCTACTGCCGTGATCACCGGAATTGAGTTTTCGATTTTGGGGCTGGCTACCGAGGCCAAGAGCTTTGTGATCGTGATCGATATGTCGGGCAGCATGATGGCCTACTCGGACCTGATGTTCTCCTCGGTCGTAGATATTCTGGCGCCTATGACGGCTGAGAACAGCTTTGCCATCATCGGATACCAGGGCGCACCTGCCCCCTATATCCATACTTTTCCACGGAGCAATCGACTGGTGCAAGCCACTCCGGAGAATCTGCAGCAGGCCCGCGAGTATGCCAGTTCCTTGTCACAGCGCTTTGCGGGCTCAACGCCAACCCATCAGGCTTTGCTCGCCGCGCTACAATTTCCCGCCGAAGCCGTCATTCTGCTCAGCGATGGTGAACCGGACAGCTCTCCCAATGGAATCATTCGTGATATTACCAGCCTGAACCGCTACGACCGCAAGGAAATTCATACGGTAGCCCTGGGTGATTACACCGAAAACCGGGCCCTGGTATTGTTTCTGCAAACACTGGCGCAGCAAAACAACGGTGACTTCGTGGGAGTTTCACGGTGAGACGGCGGCGCGTAGCGTTCGAAGTTTATTCGCTATCAGCTATTGACCTGTTTGCCTCGGCCATGGGGGCTTTTGTAATCATGGCCATCATTCTTATGCCGGACTACCAGAAGGAAGTTCGTTCTGAAGGTGACTTGAATTTCCTCGAAGACCTGGCGGGGAAAACCGAAGCCATTCTGCAGGAAACCGAACTGGGTCGTGATGACATACTCATAGCCATGCAAGCGGCGCAGACCCGTCATGAACAGCTGCAGGCAGAGCAGGAAAGGATTTCCGCAGAAATTCAAACCATCAATGCGGAAAAACAGGCCAGCAAAGATGAACCTCCACCCCCACCGCCCGTTGAGGAAGTTGTCCCTGAACCAACGGGCCGCAATCAGGTCACCTTCCGCTTCCTCGGCCTGAAAACTGACCATAGAAAGATATTATTTCTGGTCGATATGAACGCTTTTTTAGGGCGCCACTCACAGCTGGTTAAAGACTCTGTGGTGCGTGCCATGGATTCCCTGGGCGATGGTTACGAATTCGGCATACTGGGATTCCAGGAACTGGACGCAGGGCCCAACTTCGTACGTTGGCCGGCCACCGGCCTGGCTACCATGTCCGATGCGAGCCATAGTCAGGCCAGTCGCTTTTTGGAAGGCATCAAGGATGACTTCAAGGGTTCCTCACCTTTGCTGGCCGGTATCAGCGAAGCGCTGCAAAGCCCCGCTCAAGCCATTGTGTTGTTCAGCGACGGCCTCCCCAATCCGACCTTCAATGATGGACTCAATGCCAACCGCCTGGTGCGACGTGTGATCCAGCTTAATAGTGCGCGCAAAGAAATTCATGCCGTTACCATTGGTGACTATTACAAGTACCGTGGCACAGTGGAGTTCATGGAAAGTCTGGCAAAAAACAATGGCGGCGGATTTTTGGCAGTGGCGGATTAGTAAACATCTGATGGAATCGAACCCTGTGAGAGAAAATTCTGATTCATGTTCATATGCAATTAATCCACAACTGCCTAACATACCCCTCAAAGGGTTCCCATGTATCATAGTAAGCCACTGCAAATAACGCACAGCCTGGCGCTAATAAGCGCTGGCACAAGTACCGGACAAGTTCATGGTCACCATTGGTCGCGACAGTAAAAATGATATCGTACTCAAGGATGCCTCAGTTTCCGGCGAGCATGCCTGCATAGAGGCCATCAACGGAAATCGTCTGATAATCCGCGATTCAGCCACGCGATCGGGTACCTTTTTATGGCGTGAGGATCGTTGGACGCAGGCATTGTTGATACACCTGGGTCCTCAGGATCGCATTCGCTTTGGCAATTACGAAATGAGCTGGCAGGATCTGGCAGAAAGCTGTGCAGGCTCCGGCATGGGGACGGCGAGTGGCCTGCGCAACGCGGGTCTGTCAGTACCCGGCAGGATCAGCGAAAAGCCTGTCTTTGAAAATCCCAAACGCAATCCGGATACTGGTGCTGTTGTAGAGCGCGAAACCGATCGATCATGACCCGTATCCGCCTGATCACATTCCTTATTTGCGCAATAACTTCAATCCTGTTCATCGCGTTCCTGGCGCGGGTATTGTCTCTCGAAGCCGCTAAAATTGTGCTCGACATCGAGCGATCCACCTGGCCCGTCACAGTGCAAACCGTCATGTGGGTGGTGTTTTTCATTGGTCTGGGTGAACTTGCGATACGCTGGTATTACGGCTGGCTGGAAGAAGCGCAGATGGCACGAAACTATCTGCCGGAAGACGAGGAAACGGTGCTGCGGCCGGGTGAGGATATGACGCCCATCTACCAGAGAGTGCGCGCAAGCAAGTACCGGAATATATGCTTTGTACCCAGGCTCATCGAACGTTGCGTTCTGGGTTACAACCTCAGCCACTCAGCGGATCAGACCAATTCCCTGCTGAATTCGAGTCTGGAGCTTTTCATCCATGAAATCGACCTGCGTTATAACATCATCCGGTACATCACCTGGCTGATTCCGTCCATGGGCTTTATCGGTACGGTCATTGGCATCATGCTCGCGCTCAATTACGCGGGAAACAGGGCGAATGTCGAAAGCCCGGATATGCTGTTCCAGGTTACTGAAAGACTGGGTGTGGCATTCAGCACCACACTGGTAGCCCTGGTGATGGCTGCCATACTGGTTTTCATTCAAAGCATTGTCCAGGCCCGCGAAGAGCGGGCTTTGAACCAGGCCGGGCAATATTGCCTGGATAACCTGATCAACCGACTTTATTCACACTGACATGCGCCTGACACTCTTCAGTTCTGATCAGACCCAGCGGGCAAAATCGCGCACCACCCGGCTGCTCACAAACTGCTTGTTTCTGTCCTTGCTGGTTCTCAGTTTCAGCATTCGGAGCCAGGCCCAAACAGCCACCGATAGTATGCCAGCCTGGACTGTGTTGGCCCTGAAACTGGTTTCCACCACGCATGTGCAACCCACCACCGGCATCGTGATTGCCGCCCCGGATCTGGTACTCGTGGCTGGCGATTTTGCTCGAGAAGGTGATGAAATCATGGTGCTGGATGGCGGCACTGATATTGTCCGTCATGGGCGCCCTGCACGCATTATCCATACCCTGCCGGCCGATAAACTGGCCATACTCAAGGTGCAGGGGCTGAACCGACCCGCCGCAAAACTCTCGGCGCTGACTGAAGCGGAATTCAAAGCTCTGAACCTGGTAGCCTTTCCACCGGCAGAAATGATTGCGCAAGGTGCTGCGCCGGTCAGATCGTCCGTCAAGGCCTTGCCCGCGATTACCACCCCTCACCCAACCCTGGACCCTTTTCCGAATGTCAGCGGTGCGTTGACGGATAACTGTGGCAATCTTGTAGCCTTCAATCTGGCCGTTGATGTGCAGTCCATGCAGCCTTCGGCTTCGCCGAGACTGGCTTGGCCGGATGCGCTGAAACGGGCAGGCGAAATGGCAGGAACACCGTTGGGAGTGGCTCCTTGCACCGCCGCGTATGCGCAGCCTGCGCCTGCAC
>JBGTHE010000545.1:0-4884 GCA_041746335.1 Lysobacterales bacterium
GCAACCCCTTTCTGGAAGGCAATGTAAGCATCGACATTCCGCACGCCCACGTGCTGCATGCGCTTGCGTTGTTCAGCATCCAGAATGATTTCCAGGGCCTCGGCTACTTTGACCGAAATATCATCCTGCACTGCAAACGTATCTTCAGTACGCCGGTCGTAGCTTTCTGACCAGAGGTGAAAGCCATCTTCAGCCCGCACCAGTTGAGCAGTGATGCGCAATTGGTCGCCAGCCCTGCGTATTGATCCTTCGACAATATGATTGACCCCCAACTGCTCGGCAATTTTACCGATTGGCTGATTTTGGCCCTTGAAATGAAACGCTGAGGTTCTGGCCGTGACCATCAGATCGGGAAGCTGGCTCAGGGCATTGATGATCTCTTCCGTGAGGCCGTCAGCGAAATACTCATCATCAGGACCTGTGCTCATTACGGCGAAAGGTAAAACTGCCACCGAGGGAACTGCCGGAGTCAGACTCGCCGTGCTCGAAGCGCCGTTTTCGACCACTTCATCGCCGCCTTGCACAGCAGTCGCCTGAGCAGGGCTCTCTGACTTCGTTTTATCCGGTCGGCTGCTATCGCGATCCGAAAACACAAAACGCTCCAGCCCCATGAAGATGATCACAATGGACAAGATCAACAGAATACTGAAATCCAGGCGGCGGCCGGATTCCTGGCTGAATTTGACGGTACGATCCACCTGGCTTTCCGGGACCACGCCCTCAGGCGTTACTTCAAATGCCCAGGAGATAGCCAGAGCAATCGGAAAGCCGATCGCCAGCGCGATCAACAGGGCACGCATGGCCCAGCCTGGGGCGTCAAAACTGGAAAGCACCAGATCGGCTACCTGCGCCAGCAGCCAGCAGGTGATCAGGTAACCCAAAGCCACCTTGAAAACATTGCGCTGGCGAAGCTCTTTGATCAGTCCTTTGTTCATGCAGTGCTTGTCCCTGCCAGTTCTGGGGTCAGAGTAAAGTGCCAGCGTAAATCATCGAGAGTCATGGTGAGGATGACTCTGGCACTTTACGTTGACCCCACATTCCTTCTCACCCCACATTTCCTGGCCGCTCATATGGCCAGTGGTTCCAGCCCCAGCTCAGCCCGCTCGGTGTTGAGGTGCTGGCGCATGCGGGCCATGATCGCTTCGAAACGCGGGTCGCCGTGCAAGGGCGCGAAATCGGAGTGCTCACCTCTCAAGTCGATGCGCGGCAGACCGCCCATATCCGCGACTTTCGTCAGCAGTTCGAGAGCACCTTCGTGGTCGCCGCCCAACATGGCGAAATGGGCGCGTGAAGTATGCAATATCCAACTGCTGCCACCTTCAGCGACTTGCTGCTCCAGTGCTTCGCCGGCCCGCCGCATGGCATCGTTGAACTTGGCTTCATTTCCTGCCTGGCTATATGACTTGGCCAGTAACACCAGCAATTCGGCACCATTGCCACTGCGTTCCGGGAACGCTTTTTCCAGGGCATCGAGAGTGGGCCAGCGCGTTTCAATGTAGTCAATGGCTTCCTGGAAGCGACCATGCCGAAGCAGGATTTCCAACACTAACAAGGGGTTATTGCCCTCGCTAACCCACTGCTCAGCCAGCAGCAGCGCTTCTTCCGTGCGGCCCAGTTGGTCCAGGGCCAATGCCTTGAAATTGTTCGTGCCCATCTCGACCACGCGTTCATATTGTTCGGTATTCAAAGCGACCGAACTGAACCAGGCGCGATCAACGAAATTGAGTGGCTCGCGCTCGACAGCCTCGGTGAGCAAACGGTTGCTTTCGGCCCAGTTGCCGGCAAACACCTCTATCTTGCCCTGGGCTGCGTTCAGGCTTGCGTCGCTGGTCAAAAATCGCTTGAGTTCTGGAATGGAGGTCCGGGCTTCATCGACTCGACCTACGTTGGCCAGCTCCATCCCATAATTGTTGAACGTGACGGGATGTAATGGGTCACGGGCGAAAGCCTGCTGCAGAATTTCTACGTTGCGTTGCAGATTGCCCTGTTCGCTTAACGATATAGCCAGCCAGATGCTGGCATTGGTGAGGTTGGGATTGATGGCCAGGGCCTTTTCCAGCCATTGATTGGACAAGTCGTAATCCAGCAGAGCGCTCTGTGCATGCAGCCCGAGGCCGGCCATGGCCTCGGCCTGTTGTGGGTCCAACTCCAGCGCACGATCCAGAATAGACTTGGATTTGGTATAGGCTTCTGCCACGGGAATGGACCCGTAATTATTCTTCGATAGCAGCAGGGTGGCTATCCCCAACTGGGCATAAGCCGGCGCATAGTTCGGATCTATTCCAATAGCTTCGTTAAGCAGTTTGGAGGCCATTTGCAGGCTGGCTTCATTGCGCTCGTAAATGCGCTGCCCGGCCAGCAGGTAGAGGTCGTAAGCCTTACTGTCGGTGCGGGCAACCGTGGTCGTTTCGCCACCAATCAGATGGGCCTTGAGCTGGTTAAGGATGGCGGCCGAAATTTCATCCTGGATGGCAAAGATGTCGTCCAGTTCGCGGTCATAATTTTCTGACCAGACATGATAGCCATCATCAACCTTGATCAGCTGCGCCGTCACTCGCACCCGGTTGCCGGCTTTTCGCACCGAGCCTTCGAGGATATGCGACACGTTCAGCGCCGCACCGATCACCCGCAAATCCTGGTTTTCGCCTTTGAACGCAAACGACGAGGTGCGGCCAGCGACTTTCAGATCGGCCACCTTGGCCAGTGCATTCAGTATCTCTTCTGAGATGCCATCAGAGAAATATTCGTTGTTGGCATCTTCGCTCATATTGACGAAGGGCAATACGGCGATGGACTTGGCAGGTGTCTTATCGGCAGCAAGGCTCGCTCCCACGCCACCAGAGTCTGCGCCATCTTGTAGGAGCGAGCTTTGCTCGTGATCGGCACTTTTGGCGGCAGCAAAGCTCCCTCCTGCATTAGGTAAATTCGATTCTGGCAGTAGCCGGTCTACCCCTACAACCACGATCGCGCCTACAAGCAGGCCAATGGTGACGTAATCGAGCTTCTTGGCAGTGACATTGGTGATCGAATCGGTTCGGTCAACCTCGGATTCGCGCTTGATACCTTCCGGTGTAAGCTCGAATGCCCAGGCAAAAATCACCACTGGAATAAAGCCCAACGCCACCAATATAACTACGGCACGCAGCAGCCAATCGTCGGCACCAATCACGTCCAGCGCCAGGTCGGCCACCTGCACCAGCAACCAGGAAGCAACTGCGTAGGCGATTCCTACACGAAATACATTCCTGCGTTTGAGCTCTTCAAAAAAACTCATATCTGCATGGGTTCCAGACCCAGCTCAGCACGTTCGGTATTGAGGTTTTGGAACATACGCGCCTGGATGGCTTCGTACTCAGGGTCGCCCTCAAGCGTTTTGAAGGTCGCCCAAATATCTGCAAATGGCTGCGGATAAACGCCCCCGCGTTTTACCGCTTTGTCTAGAAATACCAAAGCGGTTGCAGGATCGCCGGACAGGTTGGCGTAAGCAGCCTCAATGGTAAAAAAGTAGTAGTTGTCGCCCCCAAATTTTTCGATGGTATCCAGTGTCCTGCGTGACAGTCGCATGGCCTCATCGAAGCGTGAGGTGTTGCCGATGCTGGAATAAGCATAGGCGATGTCCAACATGGTGCCTGGTCCGCCGGCTCCCAGGGCCGGAAAATCCCGCTCAAAAGCTTCAAGATCAGTCCAGCGGTCTTCAATAAATCTGACCACTTCCGCCTGTTCTCCGTTACTGGCCAACAAAGAGATGTATGAACCGACATCCTTACCAGAATTGGCTTCATCCAATGCGAGCAGCCGGGATTCCTCTGAACGCCCCAAAGCCTTCAGTGCAATAACGCGCTGCCAGGCGTGGCCAACGGTCGCGAGGCGCTCATATTGGCCAGTAGTCAACAATCCTTCGCCTACCAGGCCCTGGTTCGGGTAATTGTCAGGCTGTAGTACCAACGCCCTTTCGGCAAGCTTCAAACCGTTGGCGTGCTCACCACTCGCATACAGCAACTGTGCTTCCATGCGAAACAGAAAGGGATCGTTAGGCATTGATGGCCGAACGCGCTCTACCAGGGCTTTGCCGTCTTCAATCCGGTTGAGCGCCCCGTACCAACCCATGATGTTGCCCAGGCCCGGACGGTAGAGTGGATCGCGTTCCACCAGATCTTCCAATGTGGCCAGGGCCTCGTCAATCTGACCGGCAGCGGAGTACGCTCCTTGTAACCAGTTGGCAGCGTCGACCATGTTGGGGTTAATGGCCAGCGCATTTTCAAGCGCTTCGATGGCCTGCTTGGACTTACCGGGATTGTTATTGTAAAAAAGCCCGAGCGCAGCCAGAGCTTCCGGATCTTCGGGATTCAGGCGCAGGGCTTGATCAATGTATATCTTGGCCTGGGCCCTGGCCTGGTCGATGGGTGTGACGCCATAATCCTCATCAGAAAGAAGTATTGCGGTTATCCCGCGTTGTGCATAGGCAGGTGCGTATTCAGGATCAATGGCGATGGCTTGGTCAAGAAAATCGGCAGCCGCTTCCAGGGTGGGCCTTGAACGCTCATACATTCTTTGTTTGGCCAGGAGGTAGAGATCAAAAGCAGCGGAATCCGTACGGGTAGCGACCAAGGCTTCCTGTTCGCCAACCAGCAGATGGGCTTTGAGTTGTTCGAGGATGGCTTGGGCGATCTCATCCTGAATGGCAAACACATCATTCAATTCGCGGTCGTAACTTTCCGACCATAGATGGAAACCATCATTTACCTGAATCAACTGCGCAGTAATGCGCACCTTGGTACCGGACTTGCGAACCGAACCTTCAAGGATATGTTCAACGCCCAGCGTTTCACCCACCTGTCGCAGGTCCTGGTTTTCGCCCTTGAAGGCAAAGGAGGAAGTACGGCC
>JBGTHE010000546.1:0-1884 GCA_041746335.1 Lysobacterales bacterium
GCGGGCAGAGGAGGAATAGGCGCAATGACAACGCAGGTCAACGTAATCTACCTTATTCAGCATTAACTCTGACAATGCGCTAACGGTCACTACTGTGGACCCGACGACCGATAATTCTAATATCAAGTATGATCGTTTCTATCTGCCAGGAGATTGGTCGGCCGATGTCCTCACATTACCAGAGCACGAAGCGCATCATCTCGCCCGCGTGCTGCGCAAGAAAGTCGGCGAAGTGGTTGAAGTTTTTGATGGCCACGGACGCAGCGCGAACGCCACAGTGACGGGTATCACCAAACGTGCCGCCGAGCTAAAACTCAGCGGCCTGCATTTGCTCACCGCCAGGCGTTTTCCCGAAATAATACTGGCGGTAGCACCGCCCAAAGGCGAACGCTTCAAATGGCTGGTCGAGAAATGTACAGAATTAGGCGTGGATCGTATTGTCCCCCTACGCACAGCCCGCAGTGTCGTTGACCCTGGTGAAGCAAAACGGCATAAGCTCGACCAAACCGTCATCGCGGCGTGCAAGCAATCGCGTCGCAATCACCTGCTGGCCATCTCTCCGACCACGGAACTCGCCGAACTCCTGCTCGATTGCGAGCATCACCCCATCCTGTTTGGCGATGCCCAAGGGACAACTGCACGGGAAATGTTCACTAACGATCTTTATCCGCTCGTAGCCAGCGAGCATCGGCACCGACTCATTTTAGTTGTTGGCCCTGAAGGAGGATTCACAGTTGAGGAACATCGGCGATTGCTTGAATCATCGGCGCTGGCCGTCGCCATCGGCCCACGAATACTCCGCATCGAAACCGCTGCACTAGCACTGGCGACTCTGGCTGTCTGCCTCCGCTGACCGTTCTGGCCAACTCACAACATGGAAATCATTTGACAGGACTTCCCAAACTCAATGGAAAATACCTGACGTAAATCAAAAAACGCACACCAGCGCTTACCCTGTGCGACGCTCCCTTTTCTCTATGTGACCTATGCCGGGTGAATCTGATCGACAGCCTGCGTCCATGCAACAGACGACCCACAGACTAGTCGCGATCTATGGTCTGGCCGTGATAATCGCAGCAATCCTCGAAGTGCCACGCTGGTGGATAGCGGAAGCTCGCGCAGACGCACTGACAGGCTGGCTATGTGGAATTCAGGCCGATGTCCTCCCATTTCTCCCCTGGCTGCTGTTGGCGCCGCTGCTTTGGTTTGGCAGTCGCAAACAAATTCGCCCACGACACCAATCGCCTGTGACCTCTTGGTTGCAACGGTCTACAAACCAGCCAGGTTTAGATGGGAATGCCCTGATCGTTTCCTGTCTGCTGGCTTTTACCGGTTTTGGCATGAGTTACTGGTCTGAAATCCAGATGCTTAACCTGCCGCCTGCCTATCACGATGAGTATAGCTATTTATTTCAGGCCCAATCGTTCGCCGCAGGAAGAGTCTCCTACCCTGGTTTTGCATCGCGTCCAGAATTGTTTGATCAGATGCACGTCTTGAATGAAGGACGTTTCGCCAGCCGCTATTTTCCCGGCAACGGCCTGTGGATCCTCCCTTTTCTGCTCTTGGATCAACCGTATCTGGCCGGTGCCCTCGCCCTGGGATTGACGTGTTGCTTCGTATTCTGGACCGGTCGCGAACTGCACGGGAATGGCGTCGGGTTATTGTCGGGCCTGTTGACAGCTCTGTCACCCGGTGCCTTACTGTTCAGTACAACTCTGCTCGCCCACTTGCCCACGCTGGCCGCACTTTCATTGTTTATGTGGCAAATGCTTCGTGGCTGGCGACTCGGCTCTGCATCGTCATTCTTCATCGCCGGTAGTGCCTTAACCTTTGCCATGCTCTGCAGGCCAATGACCGCTGCCGGTTTTGCCTTCCCCTGGGGTT
>JBGTHE010000547.1:0-10123 GCA_041746335.1 Lysobacterales bacterium
AGGGCGGGTTTGATCATGACCATGTCGGCACCTTCTTCGATGTCCAGCCGCACTTCACGCAAGGCTTCATCGCTATTGGCCGGGTCCATCTGGTAAGAGTACTTGTTGCCACCGGCCAGATTGGCGGCTGAACCTACCGCATCGCGGAAGGGGCCATAAAACCCCGAAGCATACTTGGCTGCATAGGCCAGGATACGGGTATTGGTGAAGCCTTCAGTTTCCAGTGCCTGACGAATTGCACCAATGCGGCCATCCATCATGTCTGAGGGGGCCACCACATCCGCACCTGCTTCGGCATGGGACAGGGCCTGTTTGACCAGTACATCCACTGTGGCATCGTTCATCACGTAGCCGGTATCGTCTATCAGGCCATCCTGACCATGAGTGGTAAACGGGTCCAGCGCCACATCGGTAATCACTCCCAGCCCCGGAACCTGTTCTTTCAGTGTCTCTACAGCGCGTTGCGCCAGGCCAGCGGGGTTCCATGCTTCGCGGCCATCTTCCGATTTCGCCCCGGCATTAACGATGGGAAACAGGGCTATCGCGGGAATCCCCAGCTCATGCGCATGTCGGGCAGCCGGCAACAAGCGGTCTATGCTCATACGCTGCACTTCCGGCATGGACGCGACATCCTCAACCCGGTCGTTTCCTTCCAGCACGAAAACTGGCCAGATTAGTTCGTTGACACTTAACCGTGTTTCACGCATCAGCCTGCGGCTGAATTCATTAGCACGCATGCGGCGCATGCGGGTGGCCGGAAAACTCATGCTTCTTTCCTCTTTGAGGCGTGGGTTATTTTATCGTCAGCAGCCGACCCGGTGGTAGCAGCTGAGGGGTATTCGTAGAGCTGGTTGAGCCGGGTAATCAACTCGTCTCTGCCTTCACCGCTGAGGGTAGACAGCACCTGCACAGTGGCGTTTGGCGGCAATTCTCGCCGCAGTTTTAACAGCGTTGATTGCGCCGGGCCGCGTTTCAGTTTGTCTGCCTTGGTCAGAACCAGATGCACCGGCAGGGATTTAGCGGTACACCAGGTCACCATTTGCTGGTCGAAAGGGCGCATGGGATGGCGGATGTCCATCAGCAGCACTACGCCGCGCAATGACAAACGCGTTTCAAAATACACCTGTAGGATTTCCTGCCAGTGATCACGTAATTTGGCTGGAACCTTTGCATAACCGTAACCCGGCAGGTCAGCAATGCGGCGCTGATTGTCGATATTGAATATCACAATCTGCTGAGTACGCCCTGGAGTCTTGCTTGTGCGGGCAAGCGCCTTCTGCTCCGTCAGGGCGTTAATGGCGCTGGACTTGCCCGCATTGGAGCGACCCGCAAAAGCCACCTCCCAGCCCTGGTCAGCCGGTAATTGGTGCAGATGATGGGCACTAATAACGTATTGGGCTTGTCTATAGGGGTTGTAAACGGTGCGGCCGATTTTGTGATGGGTTCGGGTTGGTGGTTTCATTTTTGGTTTGGTCGGGCTGGTGCGTGACGGCCTAAACCGCGATAATAATCCGTTATTCTAGCCTGAATGGCCGACAGTCAGTTTCATAAAACGAATGATCAGGGAATTACCAGGAGAAATTTTGATGAGTTCATGCTTTCGGATTATTGCCGGCCTGCTATTACTGATCAGCCTGCCTGTGCTGGCTGACGGTGATGCCGCTGCTGGCAAGTCCAAAGCCGCCATCTGTGCAGCCTGCCATGGCGCGGATGGTAACAGCATGGTGCCGCAATGGCCCAAACTGGCAGGACAACACGCCGCTTACCAGGAACGCCAATTAGCCCTGATCAAATCCGGCGCCCGGCCTGTACCCGAGATGGCCGGTATCGTTGGCCCACTGACCGAGCAGGACTTTGCTGACTTGGCTGCCTATTTCTCCAGCCAAAAAAATAACGCAGGCGTGGCCGATGAAGCACTCCGCCCGCTGGGCGAAAAATTGTGGCGTGCTGGTAATGCTGAAACGGGTGTCCCGGCCTGTATGGCCTGTCACGGACCGGCGGGGGAAGGTAACCCGCTTGCAGGCTATCCCGCATTAGCGGGTCAACACAGCGTATACACGGCGAAAATGCTGGAACGTTATCGCGCAGGTGAAAACTGGGGTGAGAAGGATGCCAACAGCCTCGTCATGGTGGGTACAGCAGCTGAGCTGACCGACGAGGAAATCGCGGCCCTTGCCAGCTATATCCAGGGGCTTTACCTGATTGCAGAATGAACCCTATCCCCGAACCGCTGTCACTTGATGGCGTTTGACAAGAACATCCGATTGAATTTTGGAGTGCCTGATGAAAACTAGTTTAATGACTTCCGTGATTGCAGCGATTACATTCCTGATGTTTGCCAGCCTGGGCCAGGCAGCTGAATCCCATGATCATGGAACAGAACCCCGTGCACATGAAGCCAACTCCCCCGCAGCAGTTTCCCCGTTGGCAAATTCCAAATACCAGGCCGGGGTTCATTACACGCCCATAGAAAACGCCAAGGCTACGGTGCCGGGTACGGTTGAGATTGTCGAAGCGTTCAGTTACATGTGTACCCATTGCGCTACTTTTGAGCCATATATCGAAAGCTGGAAAAAACGCTTGCCGGAAAACGTCAAGTTTGTGCGTTTCCCGGTAGTATTTGGCCGCGGCACTTGGGAGTTGTATGCCCGTGCTTATGTCACCGCAGATGTCATGGGCATTGCAGAAAAAGCACACAGCCCGCTGATGGACAAGATCTGGAAAGAGCGCGAAGTATTGAAATCCATGGAGGAACTGGCTGCTTTTTACGCCGAGTTTGGTGCAGACCCGGATGAGTTTATCGCCACTTCGAAATCCTTTGCGGTAGATGCGAAAATGCGCCGTGATCAGCGTTTCCTGATGGAAGCAGGTGTCAACAGCACACCCAACATGGTGGTTAATGGCAAATTCCTGGTGGCCGGCAACGCCGCTGTTGCCAATTACGATCAATTGCTGGCCGTGGTCGATCATCTGGTTGCTCAAGAACTGGCGGCGGCCATCAGTCCAAAATCTGTAACAGATGCAATTGAAGCAGCTGTTGAAGATCAGGAAGACGCTGCAGCCGACTCACTGGAAGCTGAAACAGCTACCCTTTCTGAAGAGAGTTGATTTGATTTGTCTCACTGCCAGGCTGACTTGAAATGCAAACAGAAAGCCCGCCTGACAGCGGGCCGCATCACCTGCGTCTGCTCAGTTTCAACATCCAGGCAGGCACGGCAACCACTTCCTATGGCAACTATGTAACTCACAGCTGGCGGCAAATCTTGCCGCACAGCCAGCGCACTACCAACCTCGACAGCATTGCCAGCCTCATCAAGTCCTATGACATGGTGGCTCTGCAGGAAGTGGATTCCGGCAGCCTGCGTTCCGGCTTTATCAACCAGTCACGTTACCTGGCAGGACATTCCGGTATGCCCTACTGGTGCCACCAGTCGAATCGTAAAGTGGGCAACGTGGCTTATGCCGGCAATGGTTTTCTCAGCCGCTTTGAACCCGATGCGGTTGACGAATACCGTTTACCCGGCCCCATACCGGGTCGTGGTTCTCTGGTGCTGCGCTATGGCAATGGGCCCGACAGCCTGACCGTGGCAGTGCTGCACCTCGCATTGGGAAAGCGGGCGCGCAAACAGCAATTGGAGTTTTTGGCCAATAAGCTGGAATCATCTGATCGCCTGATAGTGATGGGCGATCTCAATTGTCCCATCAGCAGCCCTGAAACCCAGGCATTCTGTACCAGCCTTGAGTTGGCCACGCCCACTTGCGATTTACCTTCTTATCCGTCCTGGCAGCCGCAGCGCGCTATCGACCACATCATGTTGAGCAAGGGGCTGGCATCTTCAGATGCTCGCATAGTTCAGGTCGGTTTTTCCGATCACTGTCCGGTTGAGCTGCGGGTTGAATTACCGACAGACCTGTGTTTGCGGCCGGCCTTGCATCCGCTGGTCAGCCTGTAATTCTGCAAAGCACCCGCAATTCCGAACACAAACGCCTGCGCAGCTGGCACAATACAGGAAATCGCACGATTGGCAGGACAATCCAGATCAGCACTCGTACATTCACACAGATCCTCGCGCTGAGCCTGCAGCTCTCGTTAGGCTTCCTGTCCCCTTCAGTAATTGCCCAGGATTCTTCTGCAGCAGCCGTAAACCCAGCTCCTGATCTTGCTGATCAGAGAAAACAATTCATGCAGGCCTGGCAGGCCGCCAGGCGCGGTGATCGCGCCCGCGCCGGACAATTGGCCAGTGGGTTGCAGGATTATGTGCTTTATCCCTACTTGCGCTATGACGAATACCTGGCACGCCGGGCTGTGGTTGACCCGGACGAGATGGCGGTCTTTCTGGATGCCCACACCGATTGGGCGTTTCACAAGGGTTTGCGCCGCGCCTGGTTACGCAGTCTGGGCGAGAAGGGCCGTTGGGATTCTCTTTTGCAATATGCCGATGCCGCGAACGACAGTGACACAGAAATTCTGTGTTACCTGACCGAGGCGCGTATTCAGCGTAAGCAACAGGATGGTTTGCTGGAACAGGCTCAGGCCTTGTGGGCGGTGGGCAAATCGCAACCCGATATCTGTGACCCCGTGTTTGCGTGGCTGAAAAAGCAGAATGGCATCACTCCGGAATTGGCCTGGCTGAGAGTCACTCGGGCTATGCAGGCCCGCAATTCGCGTTTGACCCTCTACCTGGCGCGATATCTGTCTTCGGATGACAAGGTCTGGCTGGAGCGCTGGCAACAGCAGGACAGTGCCGCTTATCTTCGGCTTGATCGCTCACGCAGCTGGCCGGATGAGCCCAGAGGGCAAGAGATTGTCAGCTTCGGTTTGCAGCAATTGGCGCGCAAAGAGGCCGATCGCGCCTGGCAGCTGTTCCCGGAATTGAACAAGCACTTCAGTTGGAACGAAGCAACGGCAGGCGCCATCCTGCGCGAGATCGCGCTTTGGTCCGCAGTGGCCGGTGCCAGTGATGCCACACTGAGAATGCGGGCTGTTCCCGAAGGCTCGCGTGATGATCAACTGCTGGAATGGTGGGCGCGCAGCGGCCTGGCTACCGAGAACTGGGCTGAAGTGGTACTGGCCGTGGCCGAGATGAGTCCGGAAATGAAGGCCAGTGAGCGCTGGCAATACTGGGATGCCCGTGCTCGCATCAAGCTGGGCGATGAGGACTATGCGCAAACCCTGCTGGAACAACTGGCCCGGCAGGCCAGCTATCACGGCTTCCTGGCGGCCGATCTGCTGAATTTTCCCTACGCCATATGTCCTTTACAAGCTGATTTCGGAACAGAAGCGGTTCTTGCCTTCGCCAACCGGCCCGCCATTCTGCGCAGCCAGGAATTGCTACGTGCTGATCTGAAAAGCTGGTCGCGCAGCGAATGGAGCCTGGCCACCAAAGCCATGGGCACCGAGGATTTACGTTTGGCTGCCGCTTTTGCCTCATCCGAAGGCTGGTATTACGAGGCCATAGTCGCTCTAGGGGCCAGTGGTGAGCTGCAGTGGTATAACTGGCGCTTCCCCATGGCCTACGCCAACCTGGTTGAACCGCAGGCCAGCAAACGGAAACTGGACTCATCCTGGGTGATGGGATTGATGCGCTCGGAAAGCGCCATGGCGGCAGATGCCATTTCCGGAGCTGATGCCCGCGGGTTGATGCAGGTTTTGCCCTCCACGGCGAAGCAGATTGCGCGTCGCAATTCCTATAATTACAGCGGCAGTGACCAGTTGATGCAAGCTGAGACAAATATCCTGATTGGAACTACGTTCCTGCGCGAATTGATGGATAAATTCAATAACAATCCGGTTCTGGTTTCCGGTGCCTACAATGCCGGCCCGGGTGCAGTAGAACGCTGGCTGCAAACCTTGCCGGGGCAGGATGCCAGTATCTGGATCGAGGTACTGCCCTATTACGAAACCCGGGATTACATCCCCCGGGTGCTGGCTTTTGCCACCATTTATAACTTTCTGCTCAGCCAGCAAAAAGTCAGTCAGCCTGAGGTCGGTGAAACCTCGGAGCCCGAGACCCTGGTGCAGCGCATCAGCACACGAATGCCCCCACCGGATGTAGCTGCACCGCGCACAGCCATTGCTGCGACGGCCGCTATTTCCTGCCCGGTTCCGGTGGCTGTTGAGTCGAGAGATAACTGATATGCGCCTGGTGCTGACAGGAGCAACGGGCTTCGTGGGAGAGCATTTGCTGGCGCACCTGTCTTCCATGGGCTACGAATGCCGGGTTTTGATCCGCAGTGACAAGCTCCGCCAATCCGTGCAGAACCTTCCTGGTGTTGATTATTACAAAGTGGATTTGCGCAATGCTGCGGACCTGACCACTGCTTTACAAGGCGCGGATGGTGTGATCAATCTGATCGGCATCCTTAACGAAAGGGGCTGGGGCGGAAAAGGATTTCATGCGGCACACGTGTTGCCGGTGCAGTTATTGATTACCGCTTGTGAAGCCTTGGGCATACGCCGCTTTATCCAGGTGAGCGCCTTGAATGCTGGTCGCGGCAACAGTCACTACCTGCGCAGCAAGGGCGAGGCCGAGGCATTGCTCAGGGCCGCTCAGGAAATAGATGAAACGATCCTGCAGCCGGCGGTGATATTCGGCGCGGGTGACTCCTTCTTCAATCGCTTTGCAGCCTTGTTGCGCTTCGTGCCTTTGCTGCCCCTTGCCTGTCCGGATGCCAGAATGCAGCCGGTATGGGTGGGCGATGTGGTCGCTGCGATTGCTTTGTGCCTGGACCACCGAAGCACGATTGGCAAGACCCTGGAGCTGGCGGGCCCGGAAGTGTTTACCCTGTTCCAGCTGGTCAACAAGACTGCCCGCTACAAGGGCTGGAACCGCCGGGTGATCGGTTTGCCGAACAGCCTGTCACGCCTGCAGGGCATGCTGATGGACTTCGTGCCCGGTAAACCCTTCTCGAGTGACAACTATCGTTCTCTGCAACTGGACAGTATCAGCCGACACAATGCTTTGCTGGACCTGGGTATCCATCCCAGCCGTATGGATGCAATCGTACCCTCCTACCTGGCGCTTAAAGCTGGAGCAGCAGTGCCGCTAGAAAGCAAACAATGACTTTCAAGACACCCATTTCAACTGAAAGCAGGGCTTTGCTGTGACTGCACAAGCCGCGACCAGGACTTATCTGGTCGGCGGCGCAGTGCGCGATGCACTGCTGGGCGTGAAGCCGCGGGAACGCGACTGGGTGGTTACTGGTGCCACGCCCGAAGCCCTGACCGAGCAGGGCTTTCGCCAGGTAGGCGCCTCATTCCCCGTATTCCTTCATCCTGAAACTCAGGAGGAGTATGCGCTTGCACGCACCGAGCGCAAGCAGGGCCAAGGCTATCACGGCTTCACGGTGGATTTTCACCCGGGCGTCACCCTCGAGCAGGACCTGGAACGTCGAGACCTGACCATCAATGCGATTGCCCAGGATGAACAGGGCAATCTGATTGATCCCTTCAATGGCCAGAACGATCTGCGCGACCGTTGGTTACGTCATGTTTCTCCGGCTTTCAGCGAAGACCCCTTGCGCGTGCTGCGGGCGGCGCGTTTTGCCGCGCGGTTTGCAGGACTGGGCTTTCGGGTTCATCCCGACACCATGGCGCTGATGCAGCAAATGACTCGCGATGGCGAAGCTGACCACCTGGTGGCCGAACGTAGCTGGATTGAGATCGCGGGTGGATTGTCGGCGCAACATCCTTCTGTTTTCCTGCAGGTATTGCGCGACAGTGGCGCCCTGGCGGTTCTGTTGCCGGAAGTGAATGCATTGTTTGGCATTCCCCAGGACGAGCGCTACCATCCCGAAATCGACACAGGCCTGCATACACAGATGACGCTGGATTATGCGGCCAGTCGGCAATATCCGACGGAAGTCCGCTTTGCACTGCTTTTGCACGACCTCGGAAAAGGCATGACGCCCCATGAGTCCTGGCCCAGTCACCATCAGCATGAAACCCGGGGTTTGCCCCTGGTGCGGGAAGTTTGCCAGCGCCTGAAAGTACCTGTTGCGTATCGCGAACTGGCTGAGCGCGTCTGTGAATTACATCTGCTGGTTCACCGGGCGAAAGAGCTGCAACCCAAAACCCTGTTGAAATTGCTGGAGGCGGCCGACCTTTTTCGTCGCCCCGAACGACTGCAGCCTCTGCTGCAGGCCTGTGAATCCGACTATCGTGGCAGACTGGGGTTGCAGCAGCGCCCGTATCCTCAGGCAGCTATTGTCGCCAAGGCACTGGAAGCTGCAGCAGCGGTAAAAGCCGGGGATATCGATACTTTCGGTTTGGCTGGAAGCGCAATTGGTGAGGCTTTGCATGCAGCTCGGGTGAATGCCATCGCCGCGGCATTGCAGCCGTCATAGAAATTGAGATAGGCGGGCGAGAATCCGGATCATTCCAAGCTCTCCCGAAGTCCTAGTTATGGCCTCACAAACGGTATCTGAGATCACGCAACCCGAAGCCGAGCAATTCCAAATCCAGATTCCGGCTCAAGGCCATCACCTGGAAGCGTTCGCCCATCATTCCTGGTAAGGTCAATTGCTTGGCTTCGGAACTCAGTGACAGCCCCTCATCGGCAGCAGATTCAAGGCGCTTGGCCAGAAGTTGATCCAACCCGCAAGCGAGCAGAAACAGACTTTGACTGGTGTAACCCGACAACTCCAGACCACAAGCTTCGCCTGCTTCTGCCAGAGCCGTGAAATCGACAAATGCGGTTATGTCCTGCAAGCCGGGCCAGAAGAACACATCATCGTGAGCTCGGTGACGGTAATGGCAGATCAGAGTGCCATCCTCACGTTCGAGTGAGTAGTATTCGTGACGCGGATAACCGTAATCAATGAACAGGGCTACTCCGCGGTGGAGTTGACCGGAGACTGCATCCAGCCAGGCGGGCAACTCGGGCTGAATTTCAGACTGGTAAAGTTGATCCGGATTCAAGGATAAATGCCGCACCGAGCTAAGCAGTGCTTCGGGTGCGGGGCGAAAGCACCATTCAAAGCGCGGCAATTCAGGGCTGTCATCATGGGCCGGGCGAATGCCCGCCTGTTCGACTTCGTCCCCACCGAGGCGGAACCGTTCAACAGCCAAAGCATCAATCACCTCATTGGCCAGGATCACCCCTTGCCACTTCGCATGAGGGGGCGCATCCAACCATTGCACTCTGGTCCTCATTTGCGGCGCCAGTGCAGCCAGTATCTTCTGCTGCTGTGCGCGTAAATCAGCGCTGCGCTCAAGAATCCAGTAATTTTTCGGAGCAACATCCGAATCGATTTGTTGTAAGAGATCAGCCGCCATTCGGCCACTGCCTGCACCCAGTTCCAGCACATCGTAGTTGCCCAGTTCCTTGCCAATCTGTTCGACCTGTTTGGCCAGGCAACCGGCAAACAGGGAACCCAGCTCGGGCGATGTCACAAAATCACCGCTCGCTCCCAGCTTGTGCAAGCCCGCGCTGTAATAACCCAGGCCAGGCTGATACAGAGCCATTTCCATAAAGCGGCTGAACGGCATAAAACCAGTCTCAAGCCATTCCCTCCGAATCAAGGCGCAGAGGTCACGGCTCAGTTGCTTGAGCTCCGGATCAGGTTCGGGCAGGATGACTTTCGACATGGCAAGCAAGTTTGTTGGAGCAATCGCATGAAGTCCAGCCGCAAAACCGCTCTGGTAACAGGTAGTGCCGCCCGCATCGGCGCATGTATTGCAAGCAGCCTGCATGCTCGGGGCTTTGATGTACTGGTGCATTGCAATTCCAACGAAGAAGGGGCCAATGCATTGGCAGAACAGTTGAACACCCAGCGTGCGGAAAGCGCCTTTGTGGTCAGTGCAGATTTATCATCGGATTCTGGGATACAGAGGCTGGTAGAAGGTTGTCAGCAGCGTTGGGACAGCCTGGACCTGCTGGTCAATAATGCTTCGCGTTTCTACCCAACATCGGTGGGAGAGACCACAGGCTGGCAATGGGACGATCTCGTCAACAGTAATCTGCGCGGCCCGTACTTTTTGTCTCAGGGTTTAATGGCGTCCCTGAAAAAAGCGGGCGGTTCCATCGTCAATATTCTGGATATACACGCCAGTCGCCCCATGAAAAATCACGCGGTTTATTCCATCGCCAAGGCCGGTTTACAAATGATGACCCTCGCAGAT
>JBGTHE010000548.1:0-5859 GCA_041746335.1 Lysobacterales bacterium
CCTGGTGGTTTGCCGTTCCGGTGCTTTGACCGTTTCTGAACTCGCAGCCGTGGGCTTACCCGCCATCCTCGTGCCATTCCCGTTCGCGGTCGATGATCACCAGACGCGCAATGCCGAGTTTCTCGTCAGCGTCGGTGCTGCCCGCTTGCAGGCTGAATCCAGCTGCACCATTGAAACAATGTCCGGGCATCTGACCGAGCTGCTCTCCGACCGGGCTGTCCTGCTGAAGATGGCCAGAGCCGCACGCGCAGTGGCGCTACCGAACGCTGCCGAGCGCGTGGCCGATATTTGTTTGCAGAGTGCAGCCGCATGAAACATGCCGGCTCACACCTCCAACCCATGCGGCGAATACAGCGCGTACATTTTGTGGGTATTGGTGGCGCGGGCATGAGCGGTATTGCTGAGGTGCTGGTTAACCAGGGCTTCCAGGTCAGTGGATCGGACCTGGCAGAGAGCGCTACCACGCGTCGTTTGCGTGAACTGGGTGCTTCCATATTTCTCAATCACAATGCTGCGAATATTGAGGGTGCCGATGTGCTGGTGGTTTCCAGCGCAGTGAAGGCTGGCAACCCCGAAGTCGTGGCGGCGCGGCAATTGCGCATTCCCGTTGTGCCACGGGCAGAAATGCTGGCCGAGTTGATGCGCTTCCGTCGCGGCATCGCTGTCGCAGGCACACACGGCAAAACCACAACCACCAGCCTCACAGCCAGTTTGCTGGCAGAAGCGGGGCTGGATCCCACCTTTGTGATTGGTGGCCTGTTGAACGCCTGGGGCAGCAATGCGCGTCTCGGTACCGGTGAGTATCTGGTGGCGGAAGCGGATGAAAGTGATGGTTCATTCCTTTTGCTGCAACCGGTGTTGGCGCTGGTGACCAATATCGATCGCGATCACCTGGAAAACTATGACGGCAGTTTCGACAATCTGCGCAAAGCATTCCTTGAATTCCTGCATCATTTGCCGTTTTACGGTGTAGCGGTGTTGTGCCTGGATGATGAAGTGCTGCGGGAAATGTTGCCTGAAGTGACCCGCGCAGTGGTGACCTACGGTCTCTCTCCTCAGGCGGACATACGGGGTAGCAATGTGCAGCAGCACGGTCGCACCATGTCCTTTGACCTGCAGTTGCCCAATGAAAACCAGACTCACCCGGTGGTGCTGAATCTGCCCGGTTCACACAATGTGCAGAACGCCCTCGGCGCCATTGCTGTCGCCTGGGAACTGGGTATCGATATCCCGCAAGTCCTTTCCGGCCTGACTGAATTCAAAGGTGTGGGCAGACGGTTCGCCGAAGTGGGTGTGTATGCCTGGGGTGATGGCCAGATCATGGTGGTAGAGGATTACGGGCATCATCCGTCCGAGTTGAAAGCTACCCTTGCTGCTGCACGGGGAGGTTGGCCGGATCGGCGACTGGTCGCGGTGTTCCAGCCGCATCGTTATAGCCGTACACGTGATCTGTTCGACGATTTTGCCCAGGTTTTATCGGTGGCCGATGCGGTGGTACTAACCGATATCTATTCTGCCGGCGAAGCGCCCATCGATGGCATTGACAGCCGCGCGCTGTGCCAGTCCATACGCGCGCGTGGTCGGGTGGAGCCTGTGTTGATTGCTGACGTGGACCAAATTCCTCAGGAGTTACCCGCCATGCTGCAGGCCAATGATCTGGTGCTGCTGTTGGGGGCTGGCAACATCGGCCAGCTGGCACAAACCATTCGCGAGCAGGGTTTGCACCGAAGAGAGGCCGCTTGAGCCATGTTGCGTAAAGACACCTTACCGCCCACGAAAACCAGCCAGGCCAGCGATTTTGGTCGAGTAGGCCTGGTGGTGGGCGGCGACAGTGCCGAGCGCGAAGTTTCACTCAATGGCGGACGTGCTGTGGCCGCGGCCTTGCAGCGCAAGGGAATCGTGCATGAAGTGTTCGATGGCCCCAAAGCCCTGTTCAAGGGTATTCAGGAAGGGCGGGTAGACCGTGTTTTCAATATCCTGCACGGCCCCGGCGGTGAAGATGGATCCTTACAGGGTGCGCTGCAGTTGATGGGCGTACCCGTCACGGGCTCTGACTTGGCTTCATCAGCGCTGACCATGGACAAAGTCCGGTCCAAGTGGCTGTGGGAACGCAATGGCATATCAACGCCTCCGTTCCTTCGTTTCACCCTTGACGACAAAGTTTTTTATTCGGCCATTGAGAAATTTGGTTTGCCGCTGTTTGTCAAACCCGCTGGCCTCGGTTCCAGCATTGGTATCAGTCGCGTAACTAAAGCAGAAGACCTGGATGCTGCCGTTGCGCTGGCCCGCCGCTATGGCGCCGTCACCATCATCGAGAAAGAAATTCGTGGAGGTGAGTATTTTGCCGGTGTGCTGGACGGTGTGGGATTGCCCCTGATCCGGGTGTCCACACCTCGCGAGTTCTACGATTACACCGCGAAGTATGAATCCAATGACACGCAGTATTTCTGCCCCTGTGGTCTACCGGAAGACATTGAAACTGAGTTGCGCATCCAAGCCCTCAGGGCGTTTGAATTGCTTGGTGCCTCGGGCTGGGGTCGGGTTGATTTGCTGCTGGATGAACAGGGCCAGCCGTGGTTTCTGGAAGTGAATACTACGCCAGGCATGACCGATCACAGTCTGGTGCCCCAGGCTGCTGCAGCGATTGGTGTCGGCTTTGACGAATTGGTCTGGCGCATTTTGGAGACCAGCTTATGACCTCCGTCAGAATGCGCAGCCACGCAACCCGCTTCGAGACCAGCCGAGGATTCAGTCACGGTATCTGGCTGGTGCTGGCTTTGTTTGCCCTGGCGATTGGCGGTACCACCTGGGTGAGCACCGGAATTGTTGCGAGTGAACGGTGGCCGATACGCTGGCTGGAAGTCAACGGCTCGTTCCAGAGAGTGAGTGCAGAACAGTTGCGTTCCAGTCTGGCACCGCTGGTGAGCGCCAGCTTCTTTACCGTGAATTTGCAGAATTTGCAGGCCGCCGCAAAACGCAAGCCCTGGGTGGCTGCAGTCAATGTGCAGAAAAAATGGCCGGATACCGTGGTGGTAACTGTTGAGGAACACCAGCCATTGGCACATTGGAATGAAAACGATCTGGTGTCTTCCCGGCGTTCGGTATTTGCTGCGCCGGATGCAGCTGATATCCAAGGGTTGCCTTGGTTGCAAGGCCCCGATGGCAGACTGGATGAAGTATTGAAGCAATGGGAGCTCTTCAATTCCATGCTGGCCAGTGCGGGGCTGGAAATCGAAAGACTGGAACTTCAGGAACGCGGTTCCTGGTCAATGGCACTCAATAACGGCACGAGCGTGCAGTTGGGCCGTGATGATCCGGTTGAACGTCTGCAACGTCTGATGAAGAGCTGGCGCGGCCTGATGATTGATCAGGAAATGGCACCGGTGCGGATCGATCTTCGTTACACCAATGGATTTGCAGTGCGCTGGCCGACTGAGCCCGAGCCGCTGGCGTGGATGCAAAACAAATGACAGGCGACTGGCAAGAATATGGTTCGTAAACCGGAAAAATCATTGGTAGTCGGTTTGGATATTGGTACATCCAAAATCGTCGCCATCGTGGGTGAAATGCAGGCTGATGGCTCGGTGGAAATCATTGGTCTCGGGTCGCACCCATCACGCGGCTTGAAGCGCGGCGTAATCGTGGACATGACTTCCACCGAACAGGCAATACAAAGGGCGGTTGAAGAGGCCGAGCTGATGGCAGGATGCGAAATCCATTCAGTCTTTGCAGGCATATCCGGCAACCATATCCGCAGCCTCAACTCCGATGGCACGGTGGCGATCAAGGACAAAGAAGTTTCTGAAGGCGATGTAGAGCGCGTTCTGGATGCAGCCCGTGCGGTACCCGTGGCCGCTGATCAGAAAATCCTGCACGTGCTGCCGCAGGAGTACGTGATCGATAACCAGGATGGAATTCGTCAGCCCATAGGCATGGCCGGGGTTCGGCTGGAAGTGCATGTGCACGTCGTCACTGCCGCTTTGAGCGCCACACAGAATATTGGCAAATGCGTAGCCCGCTGCGGACTGGTGGTGGATGAGCTGATCATGCAACCGCTCGCTGCCAGCTATGCAGTACTGACGGAAGACGAAAAAGATCTGGGTGTTTGCCTGGTCGACATCGGCGCCGGTACCACGGATATCGCGGTTTTCACCGATGGCGCCATCCGTCACACCGCTTGCATACCGATTGCCGGCGATCAGGTCACCAATGACATCGCTGTTGCCCTGCGTACACCCACCCAGCATGCCGAAGACATCAAGATCAAATATGCCTGCGCGCTGGAACAGCTGGCGCGCAATGACGAAACCATACAGGTCCCCAGTGTCGGAGATCGCACTTCACGGCGACTGGCGCGACAAACACTGGCGCAGGTGGTGGAAGCCCGTTATCGCGAACTCTATTCGCTGGTGCTCGCGGAACTGCGCCGCAGCGGCCTTGAAAATATGGTTGCTTCTGGTCTGGTGCTGACCGGTGGCGCTTCACGCATCGAAGGAGCTGCCGAGCTGGCCGAGGAGATTTTCCATATGCCAGTAAGGCTGGCCACGCCGCAGGGCGTGAATGGATTGTCGGATGTAGTTTCCAACGCCATTCACGCCACTGGCGTGGGCTTGCTGTTATACGGCAGCCGGGCGGACTACAGCCGCAATTCGCTGGGCAATAACGCAGGAGACACGATTCTGGATCGCGTCCGGAGCTGGTTCCGGGGCGAGTTTTAATATTTGGCTCTGGATAAATCCATCCTGGATTTCCCAGAGCACGGAAATTGAAAAGCGTGGCCAGAACTCATTTTTGGCAATTTCCTTCATTTTCGATGAGGGACGTATTGGAAAATGTCGGCACATCCGTGTGCCGATTTAGAGGATCCGCTACACCAGGGCGATCAATGCCACTACAAGCTGCGGAAAAGCAGCGGGCAAAGAACGGCAAAACCTGAGTCAGCGGCAACAACAACGGCGAGCGAGAGGAGACATACAAATGTTTGAAATGGTAGAAAACTACACACCCAATGCCATGATCAAGGTGATTGGAGTCGGTGGCGGCGGCGGAAATGCTGTTGCTCAGATGATCGATGCCAATATCGAAGGCGTTGAATTCATTGCGGCCAATACAGATGCGCAAGCGCTGCGGCAATTCAAGGGCAAAACCATACTGCAGATCGGCAGCAGTGTGACCAAAGGCCTGGGGGCAGGCGCCAATCCCGAAGTGGGCCGCCAGGCGGCGCTGGAAGACCGGGATCACATCATGGAAATGCTGGCTGGTGCAGACATGGTGTTCATCACGGCCGGAATGGGCGGTGGCACAGGCACCGGTGCCGCACCAGTCATTGCCCAGGCTGCCAAGGAAATGGGCATCCTGACGGTGGCTGTGGTCACCAAGCCATTCCACTTCGAAGCGCGCCGACGTATGGCGATTGCAGAAAAGGGAATTCAGGAGCTGTCAGCTCACGTCGACTCCCTGATTACCATTCCCAATTCCAAGTTGGCGAAGGTTCTGGGTGGTGAAACTCTGCTGCTCAATGCCTTCAAATCAGCCAATGACGTGTTGCAGGGTGCCGTTCAGGGTATTGCTGAGCTGATTACCCGTCCGGGTTTGATTAACGTTGATTTTGCCGATGTCCGCACTGTTATGTCAGAAATGGGTATTGCAATGATGGGAACAGGCACAGCGCGTGGAGAGAATCGTGCGCGTGAAGCGGCGGATGCTGCAATCTCTAGTCCTCTCTTAGATGATATTGATTTAGCGGGCGCTAAAGGTGTATTGGTCAATGTCACTGCCGGTATGGATTTATCTATTTCTGAATTTGAGGAAGTCGGAGATGCGATAAAGACCTTTACTTCAGATAATGCGACCGTTATT
>JBGTHE010000549.1:0-10061 GCA_041746335.1 Lysobacterales bacterium
CCGAATATCATTCCCTGCTCTATGGCACCGGCTGCCAGCACAATATGCTTTGGTCGTACTGTCCAGTAACATTCGCGCCACTGCAAGCTCGTGGATCGCTGCAGCAATGTGGTGACATTGTGATCATAACAACCTGTGACAGTGGTCCTGCGTAACAGCATGACGTTAGCGAGGCTGGCCAACTCAAGCAACACAGCATGTACCCAGTCTCGGCCACTCTGCAGATTCAGTTCGCAGTGTTCCCAATTCAACACGCCGCCAAATTCTTCGCCCTGTTCAACCAAAAGAACGCGTAACCCTGCCCGTCCAGCCGTCCGTGCTGCCACCAAACCAGCGGGTCCACCTCCACAGATCAGTACATCGCAGTGCAGGTTGAGTTGCTCGTAGCGATCAGGATCTGCTTCGGTGAGCGGCCGACCAAGACCAGCAGTACGGCGGATAATATCTTCCCAGAAGTGCCAGCTCGGCCATTTGAAAGTCTTGTTGTAGAACCCTGCAGGCCACAGAGCATGTGTGTAATCCAGCATCCGACCGACATCGAACTGGAGTGACGGCCAACAATTTTGGCTCCGCGCAACAAGACCTTCGAATAAGGGGACGACTGGAGCCCTTACCGTTGGCTCTCGGCGGGCCCCCTCACCAATTTCCAGCAGGGCATTGGGCTCTTCCTCACCCGCTGTGAATATGCCTCGCGGGCGATGGTATTTAAAGCTGCGGCTGAGCATTTTTAAATTGTTGGCCAGCAATGCCGAAGCCAGAGTATCGCCAGCAAAGCCGGTTAACGCTTTGCCATCGAACTGGAAGTTCAGCAGCTGGTTGCGATCGATATAACCACCCTGGGGCCGTCGGTTGACTTGCTCTGGCAACGAGGGGCTCATGCCTTGGGCTCCATTCGCTCTGCAGCAGCTGGTATTAATGGTGCCGCCCCCATGGCGTAGGCTTCAATAATTTCGTGTGTAACAGTGTTGCGCTTAAGGTTGAACCAGCGTCGGCAACCAAAACTGTGTAACCAACGCTCCTGGTGCAAGCCCTTGGGATTATCCCGGTAGTACAGGTATTCGACCCACTGCTGGTCACTCACCGCCGCAGGTTCGGCAGGCCTGGCCACCTGAGCTTCACCACCAAAGCGGAACTCATTCTGGTCTCGCAAACCGCACCACGGGCATGGAATTCTTAACATTCCGGTTTCCTAGTGGGCCACGCCAGAAGCGGCGCCTTCGTCAATCAGGTGGCCGGAACGGAATCGATCCAGATTGAACGGTTTAACCAGTTCATGGGGCTGGTCGTGGGCAATCGTATAAGCCAGCGTGTCACCTCCGGCTGGAATGGCTTTGTACCCACCAGTTCCCCAACCGGTAGAGACATAAAGATTGTCGATGGGGGTTTTGCCAACAATGGGGCTGACATCCGGCGACATGTCACAGACGCCAGCCCACTGCCGCATCATTCGCAAGCGACTGAAGATAGGCAGCAACTCGATCAAAGCTTGCATATTTTCCTGTTGAATGGGCAAGGCACCGCGCTGGGCATAAGAATTAAACAGGTCAGCACCACCACCGATTACCAGCTCACCGCGGTCTGACTGGCTGACGTAAACATGAATATGCGCCGACATCAGCCCTACATGAAAGATTGGCTTTACCGGCTCCGTCACCATGGCCTGTAAAGCGATACTGGTTATGGGTAAACGCAAACCTGCCATCGCTGCCAGGTAGCCACTGTGACCCGCAACACAAAGCGCAACACGATCAGCTGTAATCCGGCCTTTGCTGGTTTCCAGCGAGCTGATGCGGCTGTCGCTGCTGTTCATGCCGGTGACTTCGCATTGCTGGATGATATCGACACCAGCATTCGAAGCAGCGCGCGCATAGCCCCAAACCACTGCATCGTGACGAGCGATCCCGCCGCGTTTCTGTATAAACCCGCCGTAGATGGGAAAACGGCAGTCCAGATTGATTTGGGGAATGTATTTCTTGATTTCTTCCCGGGTGAGAATTTCCGAATCTATGCCATTACAGCGGATGGAGTTCGCCCAACGCCGGTAGAGTTCCATTTCGTGTCGACTATTGCAGATGGCGAGAATGCCACGTTGGCTGAACATGATGTTCATGTTCACTTCATTGCTGAGATTTTCGTAGAGCTTCAGAGAATGCTCAAAAAAAGCACCGCTTTGCGGGTAAAAGTAATTGGAACGACAGACCTGGGTATTGCGCCCTGAATTCCCCCCGCCAAGATAACCCTTTTCCAGAACCGCAACATTTTTAACACCCTGGTATTTGGCCAGATAATAGGCCGTTGCCAAGCCATGACCGCCAGCACCGACAATGACCACATCGTAATGCTTCTTTGGCTCTGCATCCCGCCAGGCCCGCGGCCAGTTGCGGTGCCCATTGAGCGCGTTGCGCAGTAGTGAAAACCCGGAGTAGCCTCTCGTCATGGCGCTTAACTACCTGGCCTCAGACAGCCAGAGCCATGGCATTACGACGAGGGTCACCACAGGCCGATGCTGTACCGTCAGCAGCCAAATGGATGCCTTCAAAAGAGCCGTGGAGCCAATTCCAGGGGTTGACCACCTCCCATTGGATACCGCGTTTTGCAGCCGCGTCCCGCACCTCGGGATTGATATCGGCTTCAATCTGCATTTTGCCGTGATTGATATAAGAGCCGGCACCGAAACGCGGACGGTTCACAGACTCGGCGATCGGAATGCCAAAATCCAGAATATTGGTGGTGTTCTGCAAAATATTCTGCAACAGGCTGACGCTGGGAGAGCCAGAGGCCAGGATAGGCCGCTTTCCCTCGAAAATGATATTGGGGCAGATATAAGCTGAAATACGATCGCCGGGACCGGGCATCACACGGTTAAAATGCGCTCCCGCCGCTACGATTGTGACGCCTCCCGCAAACAGACCGTTAGACCAGGGCAGCGACATGCAAGAGTGCAGGATAGTCGCAACATTGCCTTCTGCATCTACCACAGTGACGTGATTGCTTCCAGGAGCAGGTTGCGCCTCCACATCGGCCAGAGTCTGATCCATCTGCATCAACTCAAAGCGCATGCGCGCATACTCTTTGCTGAGAATGATGTCCATCGGCAAGTAATGTGTAGCGGGATCATGCTGCCTCGAACCATCCGCATAAACCTGCTGGGCAATGCGAGTCATATGAAACAGACTCTCAGGTGATTCCGTGGGTGGGCCCAGTTTTTGAAGATCCAACAGCTCCACCATGTTAAGAATCTCAATCATGTGGGAGCCACCATGATCAGGTGGGGGTGAGGCTAGCACCCGATAATCGCGGTACGTGCCTTCACTTGGCGTTTGCCAGCGGGCTTCGTAGCCTTCCATGTCCTCCATGGTCAGTACACCGCCGGCTGCCTGCACCGTATCTATGAATTCCCTGGCAAATGCGCCCCTATAGAAATAATCGTTGCCTTCAGCCAGCAAAGCTTCCAAGGTTTCTGCAGCCTGTTGCTGCACCAGCAGATCGCCCGGGCGGGGCAAAGCTTTGCTGGGCATGAAAATATCCCGACCTGCCTGGGTCAGTCCTATCATATGGGCCTGGGTGAAGATTTCACCCCAAAGAAATGGGTGCATTTCAAAACCTTCGCTGGCGTATTCAATGGCTGCTCCCATCACGGTTTTGCGCGGAACGCGGCCGTGTCGCTCGTGTGCAGCCTGAAAGCCAGCCCAGAAACCGGGAACGGCCACACCGCGCCCAGACGCTATGTCTGGTGGGCCAAAGCCGTCTATCGGCGCCAAAGATCGAGCAGCGCTGCCGTTGACATAGGTTGTTTCTCCCGTCGCAGCATCGAAGTAAAGCATCGATAACACGCCTGTAATACCGGTCATATGTGGTTCAACTACCGTTTGACAAATTGACGTGGCCAGCGCCGCATCGGCAGCATTACCGCCGCCTCGGAGCACATCAACACCCGCCTGCGTAGCCAGCGGATGCGAACAGATCACCAAGCCATTCTTGCCAGATGCCGGCTTCTTTTCCCCGAAATGTGCGAGGTGCAGCAACTGTTTCCTTTGCTTTTCTGATACTGCGTTGCCCGCACTGGCTAACAGTCCGGGAGCATAGCTCGCACCCGCAAGGCCTACCATCGACACGCCTGCAGCTGCCGACTTCAGAAACGCACGCCGGTCCGTTGATATGGCCAATTGATTAGCTCCTTGGGAAGATGTTCGTTGATCTGGGTGTTTAGACGTAAAGTGCGTTACAACCCCCAACAAACTTAGCGCTGATTGCGGACAGGACGGAAATTTACGTCTCAAAAGCACGACTCGCCGATCCTTCAGGACAATGAGGTAAGCGGGAACACCAATCGGGACAGGGATTTATGGCGTTCAACCCATTCAAAGGACATCCGCCCGGTCTATTCGTCTGCTTTTCCATCGAACTGTGGGAACGCTTCAGTTATTACGGGATGCGCGCATTGCTGGTGTTTTACCTGACTCAGCATTTTCTGTATTCCGACAACGAAGGGTTACTCATCTACGGCGCGTATACGGCGTTAGTAGCTAAAGAGCCGCATCCATCAGACCATTGCTGCTGTACCTGAAATTCTGAGAACTAAACCTCATCGTCGACTGACCATTGCTTACAATTATGAGTGATACTGAGGGTAGGGTCGATGGATACGTCTGATAAAGCACACCGAATTTGGAAATCCCATGAATAACAGCGCAAGGGTAGATACCCGTGATCAACTTGAAACCGATACGATTCGGGACAGCAGAGAAGACCGACAGGACGTGAATAACGGCCCGCGTCGGGACCCATTAATCCGGGCTGACTGGATTGCCGCAGCACGCGAGCTCTTGATTGAGGGTGGTATCGAGCATGTCCGGATTGACCGACTGGCCAAGTCACTGGATGTTACTCGTGGCGGGTTTTATTGGCTGTTCAAGAGTCGCGATGATTTGCTTGAAGAGTTGTTGGAGGACTGGCGCCTATCCAACACCAAACCCTTTGAAAAGATATTGAATGCCGAGCACAAAGGGCTGGACGAATTGGATACCCTTTTTGATCTCTGGCTGGAAGAACAGGAATATCGTCCTGCTTATGACTCCGCGGTACGGGATTGGGCGAGAATGTCCGGGCAGGTTGCAGAAACGGTCAAAGCGGTGGACGCGCGGCGTATTGAATTGATGAACCACATCTTTCTTGACCTGGGTTATCCTCCAGATGAAGCACTGGTGAGAGCCCGAATTGCCTACTTTCACCAGGTGGGTTATTACATTCTCGGGCTGGGTGAATCCAAAGAAGATCGCACCAAAGTTCGCCATCTGTATTCCAAGGTCCTCTCCGGAGTGGATCGCGAAGCCTGAGTCAGCAGCTCCAGTAGCTGAAAATTTTATTTTCCTTAATTTTCAATGAAGTACACTTCTTGAAAAAAAGAAAGTACGGACTCGCCGCCGAAAATTGTAAACAAGCCAGCATTTTTCGTTAGCCACTCTCGAGATTTCCAGTCCCACATACACCCTTGCATGTCAACAAACACTTCTGTATGTTAGAAACATACATAGCTGTATGTGACGACCCATGTGAGACCTATGACCCCACAAACCGTTACCAACCAAAGCCAAGCTCGCTGTGACTTCGTGAACAATGCGTATCAGCGTTACTCCGGTGTTCTGAAATCGTTTCTGATGCGAACCGTAGATCAACCGGAAGCTGAGGATCTTCTGCATGAGGTTTATCTGCGCTTGATCAGGTGCCGCGGACTAAGTCTGATCGACAATGTCCAGGCTTTCATGTTTACCACGGCCACGAACCTTTTGCGGGATCGTTGGCGCCGCGCCAATGCACGATTTGCCCCCACCCTGATTAACTTTGAAGACTGCGACCTGACAGCGGGCGCAGCCGATCCCGCCGAAGTCGTGGAGTGGCAGGAACGCTTGGAGCGGGTGCGAAAAGCCATGTCGGAACTGCCACCCAAGCCCAAACTGGCGTTTGAACTGAGTCGAATGCACGATCGCTCTTACAGTGAAATCGCCTTCGAACTTGATGTTTCCGTGAGCATGATCGAGAAACACATATCGACCGCATTAAATCAGTTGCGATCAGCGATTTAAAGACTGTCAGCGTTGTACCCGGCCTGATGCGTTTCCCGCCATCAAACTTTTGACTTCACCCACACTAATGCGGTTGAAGTCGCCTTGTATGGAGTGTTTCAGGCAACTGGCCGCCACTGCAAATTCCAGGACCTGTTGTTTGTCGGAGTAGGTATCCAAGCCGCAAATCAGTCCGGATGCAAAGCTGTCACCCCCACCCACACGGTCAACGATATCGGTAATTTCGTATTGCTTTGAAAGATAAAAGCCATTGGCATCACGCAAACAGGCAGACCATCCATTGCGATCTGCACTGAGGGATTCACGAAGTGTGACAGCGATTGACGACATCCCGGGAAACGCTTCCAGCACTTTGCTGGTCAATGCTTCGTACTTGGAGGTATCCAACTCACCGCTGTGCACATCGACATCCAGATGGATATCAAGACATTTTTGGCAGTCCTCTTCATTGGCAATACCGACATCAACGTAACGGACCAGTTCGCGCATCACTTCGGGAGCGCTTTTTCCATACTTCCACAACTTGCCACGATAATTGAAATCGCAACTGACCGTCAGGCCCAGGTCCTGAGCAGTCATACAGGCTTCCATTGATAGTTCTGCCGCGGTCTGACTCAAAGCCGGCGTAATGCCGGTGATGTGAAACCACTTGGCGCCTGCAAAAATTTCAGGCCAGTTGAAGTCCCCGGGCTTTGCTACACCAATCGAAGAATATGCCCGATCGTAAATGACTTTGGATGGGCGTTGATTGGAACCTGTTTCAAGAAAATAAATGCCCAGGCGTTCACCTCCGCGGATGACGGAAGAAATATCGACACCAAATCTCCTCAATTCACCAAGTGCGGCTTCACCAATATCGTTATTCGGCACTGCGGAAACAAAGCCCGCGTTCAACCCAAAATTAGCCAGAGACACTGCCACATTGGCTTCACCACCACCGAAAGTGGCTTCAAATTGCGGTGACTGGAAAAAGCGCTCGTGGCCGGGTGATTTCAGACGCAACATAACCTCGCCAAAGCTGATGAACTCAGTCATGACCTTCCTCCCCGGGCTTGCGTGGCGATCGCTACAGCCTCCTTTGCAAGCTTTGTTATCTGATCGTACTCACCGGTCGCAATAGCATCTGCCGGGGTCAGCCAACTTCCGCCACAGGCCAAAACCGATGGCAGAGCCAGGAATTCAGCCAGGTTGCCGGGTGAAATTCCACCCGTAGGCATAAAGCGCATTTTGCGGAAGACACTGGACAAGGCTTTTAACGCCGGTATGCCACCAGAAATTGTTGCCGGGAAGAACTTTACAACATCCAAACCCAGGTTGAAGGCCCGTTGCACCTCACTGGGGGTCACAACGCCCGGGTAAACCGGCACGCCTCTATTTTTTGACGCAGCAACTACACCCTCATCCAACCCCGGCGAAACAATAAATCGGGCTCCAGCGGCCACAGCTGATTCAACCTGCGCTGCATTCAGTACAGTGCCAGCTCCTGCGACCATTTGGGGCACCCGGTCCGCTACCGCTGCAAGGCAGTCGAGAGCTCGGTCGGTGCGGAGCACTACCTCTGCAACTGTAAGTCCACCCGCTGCCAGAGCAATTGAAATTCGGACTGCAATTTCAGGATTATCTGCCTGGATTAGCGGCACTACGGGTATTGTTTGAAAAATTGTGTTCAGTTCGACTGCCACTGCGTTTGCTCCCGCTAACCAAATAAGGTTTACGCGTTAAAGTTTTAGTTGACAAGTTCCATATATGGAACTATGTTCCGCTTTATTGTTGTTTTATCGCTCTGAATGAGCCTAATGTCAAGCTTGAGCAGGACCTCCTGGTATGAGCGCACTCGGAAACGGATTCAAAATCATTGATGCAGTTATTTCATCCGGCAACAATGGCCTGTCCTTCGCAAGGATTGTTGATGCAAGTGGGATACCCAAAGCAAGTGCTCACCGCCTGTTGTCCGAACTCATTGACATATCGGCACTGACCCTGGATTCGCAGACACGGCATTATCACGGCGGCTTGTTGCTCGCCCGCATTGGCGCATCGGTAACTGCGAATTATGATTTGCGAAGTGTTGCTCGGCCCTATTTGCAACAGTTGCATGAAGAAACTGGTCACGTATCAACGCTTGGGATCCTCAACAACGATTGTGGAGTTTATATCGATAAAATTGAAGCCAGTAATTTTGGCCTAAGATTACACTCTGAAATTGGCAAATCATTTCCCCTCCATTGCACAGCGATGGGGAAGGTGTTGCTGAGCCATTCCGATCCTGAGCTGATCCGGCGTATCAACAAGCGAAAGTTGGACACTTACACCACGGAAACCATCACTGATTCAAAAGTATTAAGGCAGGAATTGAAAAAGGTAAGGGACGAAGGTTATGCAATTGACAAGGAAGAAATCACACGTGGGTTTGTCTGTGTTGCTGCACCAATTTTTAGTGTGGGTCGCAAATTAGTCGGTGCCATGAGTTGCACTTTCCCCAGTTATATTTTTCAGGAACACGGTATTGATAAAGAAATTAAAGCCGTGTGCCGACTGGCACGTCAGGCTTCCTTCGGCGCTGGCACTGTCAATTTCCGAGAACTACCAATTTGAATTTTAAACAAACTTGTGCTTTCTAAGGGTAGTTTCTGGAGCTTACCTGAAAGCCGACTATCCAAGCCTGAAGACCTCATCGTCCGCCCTGGCTCCGTCAGATATTCAACGCCCCTGAATTCGCGGGAGCTTACTGTGTATTATTTTCTTTGGCATCATCCAGTGCATTTCGAAGGATGACAGCCCAGCTGCGAAGAACTCGCTGAGCATCTGCACGATTAGTAATGCTGTTCGTATACTGGAAATGGTTGCCGCCGGAGTGGTCTTCTCGCCTGTCTATGACGCGACCAATCAGATCATTGGTTGCAGAATCCAACAAATCCATTTTAAGCGTCATCTCACCGGAAGAAGTAGTGTAGGTTGAAACCATGCCTGGTTGTCGCATACTGATGTCCGGAGCGTTGACATCCAAATTCACGATTGCCGGCTGAATCAGGAGTACATCATCTCCATCACCAGTAACCACGTCGTACCCACCTTTTTCCAGTTCTTCGGTGAACTGCTCTCTGAACATCTCTGCCAATTCGGACTGAATTTTGTTCATATCCTCACTGCTTACTCTATTGCTGACCCCAGCGCGATCCGAATTCTGGTCACGAAGCCAGTTTTTCCGGAAAGCCACAGAAGCGTCTTCAATGCGAATTTTTTGGTAGGGAGAAAGGTTTGCCCCTTCTTTCCAATAAAGAGCGTCAACTTTTCTGCTTTTAACCCGATCCAGGCCATCATCAGTTTGATCGGGATAGGACTTCCAGGCAAAAGCAGGCGCAGTGCACATCACTAAAGTTATAAAAGCAGCGGCAAATTTGTCAAGTCGTTTCAATGGACCGTACTCCTGTGAATCCTCTTCATTAATATGGCTGGAGCAATCAAAAAATTCAATGCCTGAATGATCTCGAAGAACGGGTCGAAAAATGGGGGTGAGGGAATTACACAAGTCACGGACTTTACTGTGAGATGGTGACCAGCTCCTGAGCTAGCAATGGATGTACGACAGCGATTAACCAGAGAGGGACCCAAGGTTGCCCAAACGCGAGCAGCCCAACATTAGCATTTTCCAGAGTCGACAAAGAAAAAAGCCGCACCCAGTCGGGTACGGCTTATTGAATTGATGTCTGGCAGTTTTCTACAAGGCTGCAGACAGATCGTGTAGCACAGGGATGTGCGAGAACGATCAGGTCACTGGTCATCTAACCGATCCAAATAAAAAAACCCTCGAAGCGCTAACTTCGAGGGCTTTCTAATTGATGCCTGGCAGTGACCTACTCTCGCACGGGAAACCGCACTACCATTGGCGATGCATCGTTTCACTGCTGAGTTCGGTATGGGATCAGGTGGTTCCAATGCTCTATTGCCGCCAGGCAAACTGGCATGAGGAGCGTAGCG
>JBGTHE010000550.1:0-10206 GCA_041746335.1 Lysobacterales bacterium
CGTTTCATTCGTGGATGCGCCGAGGCGCTGTGATGACGCACCAGATCGATCTTTCCTGTCCTGGAGGCGCTCCCTGGAATCACCACTGGGCTTGGTCGGACTTCGATTGGAAGCTGATTCGCGGCAGGCGTCCGTATTACATCAACGGGCTTCCCCTGTCACTTTATCTGGATCTGATGGGCGACCTGGGCTTTGAAACCCAGGTAAGGCATATGCTTGATCTGCCCGGCCTCAAGAGCGATGAGGTTGCCCAAAGCCATCAAAGGCTACCCCATCAGGATTACTCTGCAGCAGCCGCCTTCATCATCGCGACCAAGCGTTAGCTTATAAATGCGAAGGCGGCGACTTGCTGCCGGGCAGAGGGTCAGAGGGCGTCAAAACTCCAGTTGACAATAATACGAAAATCAAAGAAGTCGTCGCCGCCAGCCACCGCCTCATCCTGGTTAATGTAAGCTGCGCGCAGCCGCACCCAGAGGTTGGTCGCCGGGCCTTCATTGATCCGGTAGTCTGCCGTCAAATCGTATTCGGTTTGATCAGTACTCGCCGTTGGCCCTGCATCCGGCGTGTCGCCCTTCACGATGTTGGCGAACATGCTGAATTCACCCGGTCCCAGGCGCTGGAAATTGTAGTTTCCGCCAATCATCCAAGCGTCCTCATCTGATCGATCAAAGTCCTCGACGATGACCGACAGGTAATTCGCCGGGTTGCCGTAGGGCTTCTGTATGCCTTTTTCGCTGCCGGTGGTGCTCGCTCCGAGGCGAAGCGTCGCCCGGCCCGCGGTGTATTCGACTTTGCCGGACAGCAGATCGGTGTCGAACTCGCCAATCAGGTCATCGCCCACGCTTCTCTGGTCGGTGTACTGCAGAAAGGCTTTGAGGGATTGCGCTTCTGCGAGCTTGAAACTCCGTTCGACTTTGGCGAACAGAGTGTTGAATACGTCACTGATCTGCTGGTTGATGGCAGCAATCTCGGTGCCGTCAGTAAAAATGTAGCGGCCGCCCGCCATCAGGACGCCATCGTTGCCATTCGTTACACCCGCAGCCTCGGACATCGGAATGAAGTCGTCATCGTTCTTCCGCTTGATCTTGTCCACGTAACCAACGACGTAGGCAAAACCCTGGCGCGATGCATTGCCGACTGCTATTGCCTCAAAGGTATTGGGCACCATGCGAATGTCATGGCTACCAAGATAGGGAAGTTCAAAAAGCTGCCGCCCTGCGCGCAGGACGTCATTTTCTGTGAAGCGAAACACTGCATTGGCCTCGCCCAGAACGGTGAATCCTTCCGGCCCGGCAGGAACAGCAACGTGCCATCCTTGTCGCTCGGTCCATACACGTCCTGCGAAGTGAACAGGGTGGCACGCAGCTGGAATCGATCGAAAGCCCAGGCCGACATGTATTGCAGGGCGCCACCTGCGGCGAATCCGACGTTGTCCTGCTTCTGGTCGCGATCCCGATCCAGATAGTAAAGGCGCGGCCTGAAGACCAACTTCGTATCCGCCAGGAAAGCGCGAGGACGCTCGGCCGCGAAGCTGAAGGGAGCCACCTCGCTTTGCTGGTTTGGCTCCACGGCCACGTTGGTGGCAGGAGCGACTTGCGCCTGAGCCATCATCACGGGCAAACCCGCAAGGACGGCGGCGAGTGCAAGCTTGCGGGCCAGTTGCATCATCACCGGACTCTGACGCCAGACATTTGAGACTCCAGACGCCGACATTTAAGCACTGGCGGGTAGTTCACTGTCCTGACGGAAGGTTCTGGCGGCCAGGAGGAAATGCGTTGCACTCCAGATTCCCACCAGAACGACCACTGAGAGTATGGCCCAACGGAGGGAAGCATTGCCCCAGCTCGGTTCCAGGTAGTCGCTGACCATACCGATACTCAGCGGCCCCAGCCCCAGGCCAATCAGATTGACCACGAAAAACAGAATCGCCGAGCCTACCGATTTGGAGCGGACATCGACCAGCGCATGGGTAGCGGCCAGCGCCGGCCCCAGGCAGACATTCTGCAGCAGGGCAGGAAGGATGAAGATCAGCATGGCAATCGTGGGATTACCTGCAAGCAGCACCGCACACATCAACGGCACCAAAAAGAAAGCGGCAATCGCAGGCACCCATTGATAATAGCGGCGATCCCGGCCAGCCAGCCTGTCTGAGAGCCAACCGCCCCCAAAGGTGCCCAGCGCACCCGCAACGCCGGCTGACAACGCCATCCAGGTGCCAATTTCACCCGTGCTCATGCCGTGCATGCGGATCATGTACGAAGGCAGCCAGCTGATAATTCCATAACCCACCAGCGATTGAAGCGCAGTGCCCAGCGCCAGGTGCCGGAACGAATGCTTGCTCCACAACCGTTTCACCGTGTCGAAAAACTTTGGCGGACTTGAAGCTGCTTTTATGCCCAGGCTGAGGCCTTTGGGTGGCTCGGCGATGGTAAACCGCACGACCAGCGCCAGAGCAATGCCCGGCAAACCAACGATGATGAAGGCCATGCGCCAGCCAAAGAATTCATTGATCCAGCCACCCAGCAGGAAACCCATCAGTACGCCAATGTTGATGCCGGTGGAATACGTAGCCAGCGCAGTGGCGCGACGGTTTAACGGGAATATGTCGGAAATCAGCGAGTGTGAGGCGGGGCTGGCACCGGCCTCGCCAATGCCTACCGCGGCACGGGCCAGGAATAACTGTGTGAAGCTGTTAACGAATCCGGTGATTGCCGTCATGGCGCTCCAGGTGGCCAGCGATGCGGCCACCATGGAACGGCGGCTCCAGCGCTCTGCAAACTGCGCCAGCGGTAATGCCGCGGTCACGTAGACCACCGCAAAGGCTAAACCGGAAAGCAAGCCGAGTTGCGTGTCGCTTAGCCCCAGCTCAGCCTTGATGGGTTCCTGCAGAATAACCAGCAGTTGCCGGTCCAGAAAATTGAAGACATATACCAGCGTGAGCATGCCCAGCACGTAGCCACGGTAGGGTGCAGAATCAAACTTTGCGCCGTCTGTCATCAGCTGTTTCCACAAAAAGTTTTGTGGCTATCCTAACGGACTTGCCAGCAAGTAGCGCGTAGACTAGATTTTCAGGCTTAGGGCGTTTTTTACATTGCACTCTCAGACAAACCCGCGGAGGCGCACCGATGAAGACTTCAGGAAAATTAGGGTACCGAGCTCTGACAACCGTTCTGGTGACAATGGCACTGGTAGCCTGTGGGCCAGACAATCCCGAAACCCAACTCAAGGACGCGGCAACGAACGTCGAGCAGGCTGAGCACAGCGTCGAGGCGGCTCGCGAAGACGTGCAGTCAGCGCAGGAGGACGTGCAAAGCCTGCAACAGGAGGTCGATGAGGCGCAGGCTCAGCTGGCCGCTGAACGTGAACAGCTCGCCAGCAAGCAGGGAGAGCTCGCCGCCGAACAGAACGCACTTGACAGCACTGCAAGCGACACGGCGATTTTCCGGCTCATTCAAAGCTCACTACTTGCCGATTCCTCGCTCTCGACGGCTGCCATAGGCGTCGAGGTCATCAATGGTGAGGCGACATTACGCGGCGAAGTCGAAACCCAGGCCCAGCAGGAAACGGCCGGGCGCATCGCGTCTGAGACCCCTGGCGTCGGCAAGGTTGTTAACCTTGTGGAAGTACTCGGGGTGGTGAAGGGTGGCGACCCTTTCGAGTGAGGAATGTTGTCAAGGTGCGAATAGGGAGCCCTTTTCCTGCCGCTATCGTAGTGGAACCTGTTAGTAGAACGCAGAATTTGTGGAAGCCAGGACCAGGTCGTTAAAACCGGCGGCGATAGAGCGATGCTCAGGCATCCTGGGGTGGCTGGCGCGGCAGGCGGACGGTAAAATCGGTTCCGCCTTCGCGCGTAGACTTCACTTTCACCGAGCCGGCGTGGGCAGTCACGATTTCGCAAACGATATACAGTCCCAGCCCGATACTGCCGGGTCGCCACGCGGTGACATGACCCGGTCGACGAGCCATCGGCTGGAACAGTGAAGACAGCCTTTCCGGCGGGATGGGATCACCTTCGTTGTGGACGTTGATCACTACCTCAGTGGCCCCACCTGTCACGGAAAGACCAACCGGCGTATTACTCGCCCCGTACTGTATCGCGTTACCCAACAAGTTGGACACCACCTGCCAGAGGCGCTGCGAGTCCCACATCCCGTTCAGGTCGCCGTGAGACGTGCAGTGAATCTCGCGCGAGGGGTGGGCCGTCTGCATCTCGGCCGCGGTGCTGCAGCAGAGCGTTTCGAGGTTCATTTCCGCCCTGAAAATCGGAATGCTTCGCCCCATGCGCGTAGTGGCATAGTCCAGGAGATCGTGAATCATCCGATCCATCTGGTCGGCCGTGCTGGCTATGTCCTGGACTCTCTTCGATGACGCAGCGTCGAGACTGGTGTTCTTCCCCAGCACAAATGCCGCGAGCTTCAAGGACGCCATCGGGTTACGGAGGTCGTGTCCGAGAATGGCCAGGAACATTTCCCGGGACTGGTCGACTCGCTCAGTAAAAGAATGGACCGCCTCAGCCATCGACTGGTCGATGGCTTCATTGAATCGCGTGAGATCTGCCAGATCATACTCAGCCGGATCCGGCAGACCCTTCCGCCAAAGGCGAATGACACTGGACCGAAGCGCGCGGTATTCAGAAAAAAACTGCATCATGTCGAACCCGGTTTCCACTCGCTGCGCTGCATGAATAGCGGAGGCTTTGTCGAGGTCCCGGCTCTCATTTCCCTGGTCGCCGTCGCCCTTGGATTTGTCCGAACTCTGCTCTTCGGTTTGGGACGCATTCATGTCCAGGGCCGTAGCGTGAAGTAATTCGGCTGTGTGGTTGCGAAGGACGCGCATGCTTTCTTCAGGCGCAATCGTACGGGCAAAGTTCACCCAGTCGACCAGGATCGGTTCGATATTTGCGAGGATAAAGTCTGCAAGTCGCATGTTTGTCCGTTATGTGGTGCAGCGAACAGAAACAAGTAGTTTGCATGAAGATGCTAAGAGTGTCCGTGCCACAGCGCACCTAGGGTATCAACAGAAGGAGTTTGATATGAACCAGAATATCGATAAAGATCTCGCCCGGCAGGTCAGCATCACGATAAAAGAAGATATGGTCTCGCGCAGGGTGGCGTTGAAGAGCGCATTAGCCCTCGGTTGTGGCGTGTTGCTGCCCGTTGTGCTGATTGGGTGTGATTCAAAGCAAAATGATGGCTCAACTAATTCGAGCCGTGCCGCTCCGCCCGATACTTCTGACACGGGCGCCAAATCCGCCACCGCATCAGGAGCCCCTACCCCCGCGACGAACTCCACCGCCAAGGCGCCTCCCGCTACTACGAACTCTTCAACCGCACCGGCAGCGCCCGGTAAGGTGTCACAGGCAAGTGTCCAGTATCAGGATATGCCCAAGGGTGACCAGAAATGCAGCGGATGCGCGCTTTTTGTCGAGCCGAGGGCCTGCCTGGTGGTCGAAGGTGACATCAGCCCGGAAGGCTGGTCCGCATTATGGGCACCGAAGGCCTCATAACGTAGTCCCTGAGTGGTCGATAATTCTTTCCACGCCGCTTACAGTGCTCCGGAAGCGCTGTTCCTCTGGAACTGGCCTTTCGCCTCTTCCGCCGTGGACGAGAGTTTGACCAGGTTTCCTTCAACCAAATCAACCAGGTCAACGGAGATAAAATTATGTTTTCCGTTTTCCGAATCGCTTTTAGTGAGTTTGATCTGATCGCCTTCAACCTTGTCAACGGTTCCAACGTGCTGATCGTCTGAACCAATGACCTTCATATCTTCTCTGATTTCATTTATGTTCACTTTCTATATCTCCTGAGTTTTTTCGTTCCAATAAACTATACGGCCGCGAGACAAGAGGTTCTGTGCCCCTGCGCACGAACTCAAAAAATTGCGCGCCTAGTGTTGTTCCGCAGTCCGGCTGGACACGCGCGGGCTTCAGTACCACTTTCACGCATTCATCCTCGTGCTGTTGAAGATGTCGGTTGACGCGGCCGAAAGGTACGGCGGGATTTCCCTGTGCGTGAAGCATCCCTGTTGGGTTAGTTAGCGCACTGAAAATACGAGAAACGCATGGAAAAATCACGATGAAAGCACGTCGATAGGTATGTGCTAGCCTAGGAGATTTCTATGAGTATCCAAGACCGGCAGGAGGAGCAGGCCATTACCAAACCCGATTTGGCTGGTAGCGGCACGGGCAGACAGCCCGATGAAGCAGTGGAGGGCACGACCAAACAGAAGATGAAGGAAGACGTCCAGGACGTAAAAGACGAAGTGGGTGTCCAGGTGCGCGATAAAGCCGAGGCTGGGCAGCGACGCATCGCCGAAGGGGCAGGTGCTTTGTCGGATGCTATCGATGCAGCAGCAGCCCACCTCGACGAAAACGACCGCAATGGCCTGGCCCGCTATGCGCGCGAGATGAGCAGCAAACTCTCCGCCGCTGCTGGACAGCTGGAGGGTCGCAGCGTCGATGAGCTGGCTGAGGACGCCAAGCGGCTGGCACGCGATAATCCCGCGTTGTTCCTGCTGGGCAGTGTTGCAGTCGGCTTTGGCCTTTCGCGCTTTTTCAAGGCGAGCGAGAAGCACGATCGGAAAGAATACCAGGCATCTACTGAATCGTACGAATCAGATGATCCCACTTACTGGAACGATGATGTCATTGCCGCCCCAATTGGGCGCCGCCCGGACAATCGGATGGCGGATCCTTACATGACACCTGCTATGCCGCGAAGCGGCAACGGGAGGGATACATTATGAATCAGGAACGCAGCAATATCCCGCTCGCACAGGCTCCGATGGAGCCGCGAGAGCGCTCTGACTCGATACCCGGCCTGATCCGTAACCTCGCCACGGATCTTTCTTCCCTGCTTGGGAAGGAGATCGCGCTGGCAAAAGCGGAAGTGCGGGAATCGGCTTCTGAAATGCAAACCTCTCTAGCCTCTCTTGCAACCGGTGGCGCCATTGCTATGGCGGGCCTCGTGATTCTTCTCTTGAGCGCGGTATATGGACTCAGCACCATATTGGACCCATGGCTTGCGGCGCTGATCGTTGGCCTGGCCGCGCTCGTCGTCGGATACCTGATGGTGCATGCGGCTAAGGAGAAAATGGGTGCGAGTTCATTGGTGCCGGATCGCGCCATAGAATCCGTGAAGAAGGACAAGGAAACATTAATGAGGGCAGCCCGATGAACACAGTAAATGATGACCGCCGCGAGGACCTCCTGCGGAGCAACGAAAACAACAGTCCTGACAGCCTGGAACGCGAAGTCGACGAGGCACGTGCCCGCGTCGGCCGGACGGCCAACGAGTTATCGGACCGGCTCTCGCCGGGCGAACTACTCGACCAGGCGCTTGGTATGGCCCGGGAACACGCCGGAGAATTCAGCCGCAACCTGGGTGCTCAGGTGAAGAGCAATCCTCTACCGATGATTCTCACCAGCGTTGGCATTTCCTGGATGATGATGTCATCCCGTAATAATGGCCAGACTATCGCCTACGACGATTACGAAAGCTACACCGATGAAGATGATGGACCGAGTCTCAGAGACGGTTTCAGGGACGTCAAGGACAGCCTTGGCACTGTTGCCCACAGATCCCTGGATAAGGCTCACGAGATCGGCGACCGCATCCACGGGGCGACTGCCAACGTTAAGCACACGGCGCGCAATGCCCGCGAAAGCGTGGTTGATTTTTACCGAGATCAACCGCTGATCGCCGGAAGCCTTGGGATCGCCATCGGCGCAGCCCTGGGTGCGCTCGTACCGGCGACCGAGATCGAGGACGACATGTTTGGCGAGGCGAGAGATCGCAGCGTCGAGGCTGTGAAGTTACAAGCCGCGAGAAAGTACGATGAAGTCCGCGAATCCGCAAGAGATTCGTTCTCGTAGCGTCCAGCCGCCAATCAGACACGGGAAAGGGCACGCTCGGCAAATTCGTCGAGCGTCGGCAACCCCACCCCTGGCCTGCGCGTAAGGCGGCACAACGATTAATAGTGTTTTGAATGTTACATGCCACTAGTGCGCCAGCGAACGGACCGACCCATTCTTTCCGCTGTACTTTGACCTCCCAACCTGAACTCCGCCTCTTGGCGCGATTCAGTTTCTTCCCGGTAATGATGTCGGTGAAGAGTAGCTCCGGTGGAGCGCCCAAACAGGACATTTTGTCCGACTGATACACATGATTCGAAGGAGATTGATATGAAAAAAATCCACCCGTTTGCCGTTTTCGCATTAGCCACCGCCGTTACGGCTTTAGGTTCAGGTACTGTGCTGGCTCAGCATGGAACTGGCCAGGATATGGAAACTGACGCACAGACACAGAGTGCTCAGCATGATGAAGACGACATGTATTCCACACCCAAAACTAACCCAAGCACCACGAAGCCAACATCGAGCACCACCAAGCCAACATCGAGCACCGCATACCCAACATCAAGCACCAAGCCCATTCCAAACGCTAACAGCTCACAGCGCGCCAAGGACGTTGTCTCACAGACGCCTGCTGCTGATCGCGCAAACAAGCCGGACCATGCTGGCATGCACCATGGCTACATGGACTCTGCGCCCGTTAATGGCATGCAGGCAACCGATCTGATCGGCACTGAAGTCAAAACCACCGATGGTGAAGATGTCGTGGGCTCAGTGAACGATCTGATTATTGACGAGAATGGTCAAGTCGTCGCCGTTGTTATCGGCGTTGATGGCTACCAGGGCATGGGTGAGAAAGACGTCGCCATTGGTTGGGATGACGTAACAAGATCAGGTACGGCCGACGATCACGAACTTCGGATCACCGTGTCACGTGATACCCTGCGCCCAGCACCAGAATTTGCAAAGCAGGACTGATCTGCAATACTTTCAGTTAAGGTGAAGTAAATGACGGCAGGAGCGAAAGCTTCTGCCGTTTTTTTTTTGGCCCGCCCAACGCCTAAGTTTGGCGGAAGCAAAAAAGTGCCTGGGTTTATTTTCAATGAATTACAATCCTCGAAAACAGTCGCTTGCGTCCAGGCCGAGCTTCTCATCCCCGGCATCACCTTTCCTGATGCCACGGAACACTGAATCATCAGAGTAGCCTTATCGGTGCAGCGATAATTTTTTAACATTCTGTCAATCGACATGCCATTCGAGGAAAGACCATGCTACGAGCGCAATACCAGAAACGAGGCCCGGTGCCGCAGGATTTGATCGAAGCGGTCAGCATTGAGCAGCCCCAACTACAGGAAGGTGAAGTGTTGCTGGAGCTTCTTGCAGCCCCGATCAACCCCTCCGATGTGCTCACCATTACTGGTGGCTATGGAATTTTGCCACCGCTGCCTGCTTTTGCCGGCAACGAAGGCGTCGGCCGTGTAGCCGCCCATGGCCCCGGCGTCACTAGTCCAGCCATTGGCCAGACGGTATTACTGCCGGTGGGCAGCGGTACCTGGTCCACGCATTTGGTGGCTGCTGCAAGCCAGCTCGTGCCATTGCCAAACGATGCTGATCCATTGCAGCTGTCCATGATCACCATCAATCCGCCCACTGCCGCTCTGCTGTTGAGCGAATTTGTTGACCTGCAAGCCGGCGACTGGGTAATCCAGAACGCAGCTAATTCCGCTGTAGGCAATTATCTGGTCCAACTGGCGACCATGCGCGGACTGAAAACGATGAATATCGTGCGGCGTGAATCACTGATCGCACCGCTCCAAGCCGAAGGCGCCGATGTGGTGCTGGTAGACGGAGACAAACTGGCCAAGCGCGTCGCAGAAGCCACCGGCAATGCAGCCATCAAGCTGGGCATTGATGCAGTGGGTGGTGCCGCCTGCGCTCGCCTCGGCGAATGCCTCGCCCCGGAAGGCACGCTGGTGAATTACGGCATGATGAGCGGCGAGCCTTGTCAGATGTCGGCCGGCATGCTGGTGTTCAAGGATGTGCGGGTGCGCGGATTCTGGCTGGCCAAGTGGTTCCGGCAGACCAGCCCGGTTGAGCAACAGAAGCTTTATGGCGAGCTGACCCGGTTGATCTTGCAAGGCAAACTGCGTGCGCCGATACACCAGACCTTTAGCGTGACAGACATCAAGCAGGCTGTTGCTGTTGCAGCTCAGGGTGAGCGTAACGGTAAGGTGATCGTGACAATGTAGGATGCAACCTTGACGCAGGAGCGAGCGATGCTCGCTCCTTGTATGTCGGCGGTCTTATTGGCAACCTCGGCGATTTCGAGGTACGCTCGAAACCTGGCAAGAGGA
>JBGTHE010000551.1:0-5144 GCA_041746335.1 Lysobacterales bacterium
ACATGCTGCAGGTCGGGCAGTGCCCGACGGCGCACCCAATCCTCAGCGACGAACATCAAAACGATCAGGGGCAGAGTCAGGAAATGGGCAAAAACCGACCACACGGCCCGGGGTGCGAGGAAAAACAACACGGTGGCGGCAGACGCCATGGCAGCAAAGAACAGGGTCCAGGCAAACGTGATCTGGCGGGTGTAAACCTCCTGCTCCGGAGTCAATCGTGTATGTACGATCTCGGCGAGCCGGGTGCACAAGGGCTGGTTCCCGGCGAGCAGGGTGCGTCCAAACATGATGAGCAACAGCAAGTGTATACCCATATATTGCAGCCAGAAAATAACCTCAGAATGCTGCGTAAGCGCTGGCCACCCTGCCCACAATGCCGCCAACACCAGGCTCACTGCGACCAGCATCAGGGCGCGCTGAGATGAACGCCAGGCCAGCACCAGGGCAATCAAAAGCGCGGGTGCGATTGCCAGGGCAGCGCCCAGGTTGCCTTGCTGCGGAGATTGGTGAGCCTGGTGCGCCAGTACCGAATAGCCGATCACTAAGACAGCTATTCCCAGCCAGCGCAGAACGCGAATCGTGTTCAGCGTCCTGCCGCCCATTTAGTGGCCGGTAACCGAGGAAGCGGAAGAGGGATCGCGAAGGGATAGTGGTGGCTGGCGCCGGTCTGGAGCGAGGCCGATAGCACTAGCTATCGGCCGAGTGAAGACCAAGCCAGGCGCCGCTAGACCGAGCGAGCTACTTGTGATTTCTCGGTTACCGGCCACTGGTTGTCAGGTGGTTCGCTCGGTGGCGATATAATCCGAGAGACTGCGCAGTGAGCTGAAAATGTGTTGATTCTCAGCGTTTTCTGCCTGCAATTGCACACCGTAGCGCTTCGAAACCACCAGCGCGATCTCCAGCACGTCAATCGAATCCAGGCCCAGGCCATCGCCATATAAAGCTTCGTCAGCCGGGATCTGATCTGCCGTGATCTCGAGATTCAGGCACTCGACCAGCAATTGAGCAACCTCGCGTTGTAACTCCGGGCTGCTGGAGACCTTTGGTTTGTGGTTATCTGGCATAGCCTTCCGGGAAGTGTAGAGAGCGGGCAGTAGCATAGCTAAGAAACCGCTCTGGTGAAGGCAAATTTTACCTGCTGGAGGTGCGCTGCTTCAATGAGTTCGATGGCGATGAGTAAGGTCGCATTTCCACCAGTGAATCCAGATTGCCCTGGCGGCGCACACAAATTGCGGCTATATGAAAGGGGGTCGGGGAAAGAAGCGCAAATTGCCATTCGCTGCCATCATTTGCAGCCGAAAATTCCAGATGCCCAGTCAAGCGGGGACTGGCGGTGACGCTGAAGTCCATCGAATCGAGCGGAACGGACAAACCAACGCCCCTGGCCTTGAGGTAGGCCTCCTTTAGCGTCCAGTAAGCGAGGAATCGTTTGCCCTGTTCATCGCCCGGTCGCGACTTTATGTCTGCCCATTCACTGGGGGCGCAGGTGAATTCGGCAAAGCCTTGAGTCACCTTTCGGTCCAGACTCTCGATATCCACCCCCACCGGAATTCCGCGCGTGACCGCGCAAACCACCAGGTCCGGGGATTTCGAGCAGTTGAACTCCAGAAGTTCGTCCATCAAAGGAAACAGAATCCGCGGGCGTCCATACTCGTTGACTGTGAACTGCCATTGCTGGGACTCGACGTCGGCGTAGTGCGAGAGCGCTCGCCGTCTCAGAGCACGCGAAGCCACGAATGACTTTCGATCACTATCGAATCGAAACCGATTGGCATGAGCTTGCTCTCCACTGGAAAGCAGCGCAAAGGAAGTAGCGTAATGGTCGGGATCCTCAAGCTCTGACACAAAGGCAGACCAGAGGTGCACACCCGCTGGCGGGAAAGCCTGCGTCATTGCCGAACCTCCTCCTTAACCAGGGTCTTCGAGCGTTTGAATATCCAGGAAACAGCAAAACCCGCCGTGAAATTGTGCGACTCGCGAAGCAGCGGGCTGTCATCAAAAGCGGCGCCATGAAGGTTATCCCATTTTACAAAGCCGCCCACCCAATAATTGGGAAAGCGTTTACTGAGAGCCCCAATGACCTGGCTGCCCGCGTAGCCGCCGTGAGCGTTATAGGCTGGACGGGTTGTGGTTGCGTCTTCGGCTTCGACGCCATAAATGTAATGGTGATAACGCCCGTCGCCAAAAACCGGGCCCGCCAACAAGCCGAGATTCCAGCCCACGTAGCCGGCCGGGTCACGGACATCCAGATTCAACTGCGGCTGGAAAACATAACCCTGATAGTCCAGGTGAATGTCGATGACCGGGCGTACTGGCAGACGCAATTCCAGAACGGCTTTGTTCCCTTCAGAACGGTACAAAGCCAGGTTCAGGGATGGGCCGATTTCCAGCGTGGGATCGAGATCCGGCATTCCCTGGCGCGCTTTGTTATCGGAGCTGTCAACCGGGACCGAACCACTCAGGCTCACATCGATTTCGGCCCGATCATTTTTGAACAGCAAGCCCCGTATTTTCTCGCGGTCAATTTTCAGGAATTTGCCGCGATAGACAAAGTACGGAACCGGGAGTACGTAGGTCTTCCATTCGTCCGAACCGCGGTAGTCGGGAATGTCGATGACGGCCACCCCGGCGCCGGCTTCCCAAAGAGGCACTTCGTTCGCATTGCCGGGAACGGGAAGCAGGCTGAGGAGAAGAAGGCCCGCCCAAGGCCATGGAATTGCAGTACTCATCTCAAGGCTTCCTGGTGAACTCCTGATGGGCGGTCATTGATTATGGTGCACTGTGATACCCTGTACACGAATGAATTACGAGCGGGGTTGAGCCATCAGCAGCTTCCACGCAAATTCTGCCACCCATGAATCGCATTGCGATGTCCTGATCATCGGCGGCGGCCCAGCGGGCTCGACTGCCGCGGCTTTACTGGCCGCGCGCGGTCATAGCGTTACCCTGTTGGAGAAAGAACATCATCCGAGGTTCCATATCGGTGAATCTTTGCTCCCGGCGAATCTGCCCATCTTCGAGAAACTCGGCGTGGCTGAGGCCATGAAGGCCATCGGCATCGAAAAATGGGGTGCGGAGTTTGTCTCACCCTGGCATGACTATACGCAGTCCTTCGAATTCGCCGAAGCCCTGGACAAAGACATGCCCTTCGCTTACCAGGTGCGCCGCTCCGAATTCGACGAAATCCTGATACGTAATGCCGCAGCCAAAAATGCCCGTGTGGTGGAAGGCTGCGAGGTGAGGACGGTCGATTTTCTGCCGGACGATGCGGGTGTGCGGGTGCATGCCCTTCACGAAGATGGCACTACTGAAACCGTGCACGCGCGTTTTGTGGCTGACGCCTCTGGCCGCGATACCTTTCTTGGTAACCGCCTCAAAGCCAAGCAACGGAACAAGAAGCACGCCAGTGCCGCCATCTACGCACACTTTTCGGGAGCAGAAAGGAAGTCGGGAAAATTAGCAGGCAATATCACCGTCTTCTGGTTCGATCATGGCTGGATATGGTACATCCCTCTCGCTGACGGGATCACCAGCGTGGGCGCAGTCATGCGGCCCGATTATATGAAAACCCGCCAGCAAAAATCGCTCGAGCAGTTTTTGCAGGAAACCATCTCGTTGTGCGAACCCTTGAGCCAGCGCCTGAAAAATGCACGCCTGAGTTCGCCGGTGGTCGCCACCGGCAACTACTCATATATATGCGACCATAGCCATGGCAACAATTATCTGTTGCTGGGCGATGCCTACGCCTTTATCGATCCGATGTTCTCTTCCGGCGTGCTGCTGGCGATGCAAAGCGCGATGGTCGGCGCCGACACTATTGATACCTGCCTGCGCCATCCGCAGCGGGCGCCCGCCGCTCTGGAGAATTTTGAGCGGACCTTACGGATCGGGCTCAAGGAATTCTCCTGGTTCATTTACCGCATGAACACTCCCAGCTTTCGCGACATGTTCATGCTTCCGAGCAACACGTTTCGCGTCAAGGAGGCTTTGTTATCGCTCCTGGCCGGCGACCTGTATCGCAATACGCCGATTCGGGGACCCTTGCTGTTCTTCAAAGGAATCTATTACACGAAATCCTTACTCAGCCCGAGGCGCGCATTCCAGTCATGGCGAAGGCGTAAAGCGAACATCAAAAGCGCCGCTTTGACCGCAACCCCGTCCTGACGCAAGAAAAGTGGAAACTAAAACCCTATCCACTTCTTACGCTGACCCTTTGCTCTGACGCCATAACTTACTCCAAACGCGTCATGAAGTCGCCGCTCTGTGCTTCGCGCGGCAGATCCCGCAGCGTCGCGAAGGGCCGATCCCATTGAACGGGAATGCCCGCGCACATCAGCGGATCGGCACTGTTGCACACATGGAAGTGCAGATGCGGTTCGGTTGGCACTTTTGATCAATTCTATCGGGATTTCTGAGGTTACCCTGAGGGGGCGTTTGCAATTCCGGGAAGCTGTAATTGATCCCAAAATATCTGTTATGTTGCTCGCCTTTGTTTCCTCCCATCGGTTCTTTCTATGAGTCAATTGTTCGATCCACTCGCTTTTACGCGTGGCCCCGATATGAAAAATCGCTTCATGCTGGCGCCGTTGACCAACTGCCAGAGCCATGCGGACGGCCGCTTGTCCGATGAAGAGTTCAACTGGCTGACCATGCGCGCGAAGGGCGGATTTGGATTGACCATGACCTGCGCCAGCCATGTGCAGGCGATGGGACAAGGCTTTCCCGGTCAACTGGGCGTGTTTTCGGATATTCATCTGCCTGGACTATCCAGGCTTGCCGCAGCCATCAAACAGGAAGGCAGTATCGCCATCTGCCAGTTGCATCATGCAGGCATGCGTTCACCGGAAGATTTGATTGGCAGCAAACCGGTATGTCCTTCAGACAATGAAACCACCGGTGCGCGAGCGCTTGCGCGCGGTGAAGTAAGCCAGCTGATCGAAGACTTCATCGCTGCCGCGCTGCGCTGTGAAAAAGCCGGATTCGATGGAGTGGAAATTCACGGCGCGCACGGTTACATCCTCTGCCAGTTTCTCAGTGACGAAATCAATCATCGGGAAGATGAATACGGCGGCAGCCTGGAAAACCGCAGCCGGATTATCTTCGAGATCATTGCAGGCATACGCCAGCGGTGTGCAGCGAATTTC
>JBGTHE010000552.1:0-1888 GCA_041746335.1 Lysobacterales bacterium
GCTCCGACAATCCAACAGCGTTCAGCATCTCCTGGGCGCGATGACGCAAACCTCCGGCGATTTTTTTCTGACTGACCCTCAAGCCCAGCTCTACATTCTGCAAGGCTGACAATGCGCCAACCAGATTGTGTTGCTGGAAGATAAACCCAATCTTGCGCCGTACTTTCTCGAGAGTGCCTGAACGCGCCTGGTGTAATTCCTCACCCAGAATCTGGATGCTGCCCTGTTGAGCGGAGCGCAACGCACCTACCAGCGTGAGCAGAGTGGTTTTGCCGGAACCTGAAGGGCCGGTAACAATGACGATTTCTCCGGCCGGTATTTCGGTAGAGATATCGAAAAGTATTTGCTTGCGCAAACTACCTTTGCCGAAAAAATGACTCAGGCCACTAACCCTGATGGGGACCGATGCGTTCATGGTGTTCTGGCTGGCATGACATTCATTCCCGGGTGAGAGGTTCGCTGCTTAGCAGCAGGCGCGGACTGGCTGGCCGATTGCTCGGTAGCTTGACTCAGTGAGTTCTTCCCAACATGCAGGGTCCGAGTATGCTGGTGGCTGCGCCGGGGATGCAAGTGATCTGTCGGCTGATGATGGGTTCAATCAAGACGTTTCTTGAAACGCAGGATCGCAAATCCCATAGCCAGCACGATAAAAATCGAGAGGATCAGAATCTCACGGTACAGATCCCCCAGGTCCGCACCGCGCAAGACTACCCCACGGATCAGACGCATGAAGTGGGTCATGGGCAGAATTTCTGCAATCCATTGCGCAAATTTTGGCATACCCGCAAATGGAAACATGAAGCCGGACAGAAGGATAGAGGGCAATAACACGAACAGGGTCAGCTGCATGGCCTGGAACTGATTTCGGGCAATGGTTGAGATCATCAGTCCCATGGCCAGATTGGCAATAATGAATAGCAGGGACACTTGGTAGACATCCATCAGGGAGCCGCGCAATGGCACCTGGAACAGCCAGTGTCCCAACCACAGCACCAGACTAACCTGCACCAAGCCGATCATAATGTAGGGCAATATTTTCGCCAGCATCAGTTCGGGTATTCCAACCGGCGTGGTGATCAGCATTTCCAGATTGCCGCGTTCGCGTTCGCGAACAATGGCGACTGCGGTAAATAAAGTCATGGTCATGGTCAGAATGATGCCTATCAGGCCCGGGACTGTGTTCACCGCTGAGCGCCGTTCCGGATTGTAATAAGTGCGCACTTCAATCATGGGTGGCTGGTCATAATAGGGCGACAGCCGGCTCGCCTGCCCAAGACGGCTGACTGCTCCCTGTACAACAGTGTCGGAGCCGTCGAGCAGCATTTGCACGGCAGCCCGCCCCGGTTGTTGCCTGCGTTGTTCAAAATCCTCGGGAATGAAAATTCCTACACTGATCACTCCCTGGCGCATCAACTCTTCCAGTTCTTCTGCGCTGCCTGCTTGTTGGGTGATATCTATGACCTGAGACTGCGCCATGTCCATTACAAACTGGCGCGAAGCAGAGGTGGCTGAAAGATCAGCCACGGCCGCCTGGATATGTCGCGGGTCGTTATTGATGGCATAACCAAACAGCAGGAGCTGGATTACCGGCAGTCCCACAATCATGCCAAAGGTAATGCGGTCTCGGCGCAACTGCCTGAGCTCTTTGACGAAGATGGCGAAAATCCTTTGCAGTGCTTTCATCGCAATTTTTTCCGCGCCTGTGTGGCTGAAACAAACACATCTTCCAGACTGGCCGTTGTCAAAAGACACTCCAAAGCTTGCAAGCCTGCATTGGCGATCACCTGGCGCACACTACGTTCCGGTTCTGTGAGCGCCTTGTCTACCAGTACCCTCAGGGTGTTGCCGATTTGCGCGGTGCTGTGCACAAAATCTTCACCTTCCAGCA
>JBGTHE010000553.1:0-6696 GCA_041746335.1 Lysobacterales bacterium
CGACAAGCCCTTCATGCCAAACCCTTCTTAACCGTGTGCGAATAAACAAAAGCAGCTCAGGCCGCACATTCCAATTCCGGTCTTGATGAAGGTGAAGGGGAAGGTGATGGTTCGGGTAAAGGTTCCTGCGCAGACGATAAGGCTGCAACAGGGTTTGGGCCCGAAGTGAGTAACTGCCGGGGCGAGCTGCCAGCAGGGAGGTCTCCGCTGGCGCGTTCGAGTAACTTTCCGCTGGCGCGGACAGGAAGGTGTCCGCTGACGCGGATTTTGGAAGGAGCAAACCAGAGCATGCTGCTGGTCAACAGCATCAACAGCAAGGCACCCAGCAATTGCAGCGGCCAATGAGTGGCCGTGTTGGAAAAGCCCTGGAACTGCAGGGCAGTGCCGGCCGGCAGCAGGTTACCGATATTGTCCTGCGTGAGGTTCGCGGCTGCGGGACGTGCCGGTGTACGATCCACCGCCACCAGGCTCGTGTAAGGCGTGAGCAGGCCGAACTCCAGCGCCACATCGACAATGGACTGGCGCAGCGTGTCAGCATCGGTGTGCAGGAACAGACGGCTGTCCTGAAGCGCTTCAACACGGCCACGGGCCCACAGTGTGGCAAGGTTCTCACTGCCTGCACCGGGATGAGGGCTGGTTTCCTGATCCCAATCCGAACCGTTGAGATCGCCACGCAGCAGCACATTCCTTGGTTCTGAAGGCAGGCGTGCCACCAGCCACAAGGGTTCACCGGCATAAAGATCGGGGATGATTTCAGGGTAATAATCCGCCGTCATCCCCCAATCCACTTCGATGTTCTGCAGAGCCGGACGTTGAATCCGGTGCCACAGTTCGTTCATGCGCAGCCCCACATCCGCCAGTTGGCCTATGTGGGTGTGACTGCCGCGACCGATCTCAGCTGCCTTGCGCATGAAGCCGGTATTCGGTGCGGAACCGATGGACACCGTAAACAGGCGGCTATCGCCGAGCTCGCGGGCAATCTGTTGCAGCAATTCCTGTTCATTTCCCACGCTGCCATCGGTGACAAACACGATCTGCCGTAACAGCCTGGGCTGGCTGGGCAGCATCATGGCGTCGCGAAGGGCAGGGGCCATGTTGGTGCCGCCATCGGCTTCGAGACTTTGAATGAAGTTAAGAGCTTCCTCCAGGTAATTGCCATTGGGTGCAACCGACGTGGGGAACAGGGTATAGCTTTCGGAATTGAACTCCACCACGTTGAAGCGATCATCCAGTTCCAGTGAGGAGAGCCCCTTGTACAAAGCCTCCTTGGCCTGAGTCATCGCCTCACCCTGCATAGAACCCGAGGTATCAATGATGAATACCACTTCACGCTCCTGCGGGAGAGTCGCTTCCGCCAGCGGCGGTGCCAGCATCAGCAAGGCATAAACCGCATCGCCACTATCCCAGGTTGAAAGCGTTGCTTGCGGTGCGTTACCTAGGGTGGGAACCCAGTTGAGTTCAAACATACGATCGCTGCGCGTATCGGGATTGAGCAGGGCCAGGTCGTAACCACCCAAGCCCGGGTGTATGTCCATATCGTGGAAGCGGCTGGAAATATGGGTCAGCTCGAGAGCAGAGCGTAATTTCAGGCGCAGCTCCAGTTTGTGATCATCCAGCGGAGACTGGCTGACAAAATGTTGATCTCCGGCAGGTTGACTGTCGGAAACTGAAAGCGGGTTGTTGATCATTTCCGGTTCCCAGCGAGGCGTAAACGTGAGCGGAATCTGCAGGCTGAACTCACCATCGCGGAAGTCCACCCGTTGTAAAAAGCTGATGCTTACCGAAATCTCCTCATTCGGTTCAATATTGGCCAAGTGAGTTTCAAACTGGTTGGCTCGTTGCTGCTCCACGAGGGCCGCAATCGCACCGGTATTCAGCGCCTGCTGATACAGGCGCCGGGCAACTTCGCGTTCCTGGATTTCCCCCTCAATAATGCGATCGCCTACCTGCACTTGCATGCGATCCACGGCTGCACCGGGTGGCAGGGGAAAGCGGTAGATGGCTTCGGACCAGCTGCGGCCCGTGTTACGAAAGCGTTGCTGTACCTCAATACGAGCGACGAGGCCGTTGATATCGGCATCGATCAGCGTGTCCAGCGCCACAGAATGCTGCTGTTGCCCGTCACCGATAAATTGCAGGCCCCAATCGCCTTCATCCGCACTTTGTGCCTCAGCCGTTCCTGTTCGTATCAGAAACAAGGCGGTCAGCACCAGGCACAGCGCCAGCAAGCCCCGGTTCTGCCAGCGATAGACCTGAGATACAGCTAAACCCCAGCGCTGCTTCCGTTCACGCCGCTCCTGTTCACGCAGGAGCAGCTTGCGCTTCTGCAAGCGCCGGGCCAGATCGGGATAACGCTGCCAGGCGTCCTCTTCCAGTGCCATGCTTATGGATGGTCTGCGAATGGTCGGTTGCGAAGGGGTAATGCTTTCGAAAGGACTGGACATTTGAGGGTGAGCTCCGTGCAATGATGGCTGTGCGATGGCGGGTTTTCCATTGATTTTTGAATCGTGCTTTTTCATGGCTCTATTGAACCGTAGGCTGCTGGCCATGGAATGCCGGGAAGGGTCAAATCGGGGCACGAATTAGGGCAGAGTGAAGGCAGCGGTGCCTGTAGGCGGATATGCGGATATAAAACGGCGGCGCAGAGTCTTATCATGCGCTTCAACACACAAAAACCTCAGAACCTATCCCGCAACAGAGACAAGGGCATAACACTCATGCAAAGACATGTCGCCATCGTCGAAGACGAAGCCGCCATCCGACACAATTACGAGGAAGCCCTGCGGCGCTATGGCTACCACGTGAGCGGCTTCAGTGACCGCACCTCCGCTTTTGCTGCTTTTTCGCGCCGCCTGCCGGAACTGGTGATCATTGATGTGGGACTGGGCAATGAGCCCGAAGGCGGCTTTGAGTTGTGCCGCGAATTGCGTGGCCTGTCGAAAAGCCTGCCGATTATTTTCCTGACGGCACGCGATTCCGATCTGGATGTGATTTCCGGCCTGCGCCTGGGCGCCGATGATTACCTGACCAAGGACATCAGCCTGCAGCACCTGATTGCCCGTGTGGTTGCTTTGTTCCGCCGGGTTGAAGCGCTTTCCGGCAAAGCGTCAGAAGCCAAAACTCTGGAGCGCGGTGATTTGAGTTTCTCGGTGGAACGTATGGAAGTAAGTTGGCGACAGCAGCCGGTGGATCTCACGGTTACTGAGTTCTGGATCATTCATTCATTGATTCGCCATCCGGGCCATGTACGCACCCGCCAGCAATTGATGGATGATGCCAATGTGCTGGTGGATGACCAGACCATCACCAGCCACGTGAAGCGCATACGTCGTAAATTCATTGCCCTGGATGCTGATTTTGATCAGCTCGAAACGATCTATGGCGCAGGCTACCGCTGGAAACCACAACACAGCGCACCCACTGACGAATGAGCCTGCGTAACCGCCTGCTGGCGCTTTCCCTTCTGACCTTGCTACTCCCCTGGTCAGGCTGGAAACTGCTGCAGGAGCTGGAGCGGTTCCTGCGCGAAACCCAGGAAACCTCCTTGCTGGCTACCGCTCGAACACTGGCCTCAACGCTGCCTTTTGAACAGCTCAGCCAGTTGCAGTACCTGCCTCCCAATTACCTTGTGTTGCGCGCATTGAAACGTCCGCCGGAACTCGATGGTTACAGCGATGACTGGCCGCAGGCCGAGCACGGCATGGAAATGCTCAGCAACGACCAGCTGATGCATCTGCGCCTGCTCGCCGGAACTTCGGGCTCTTCGCTTTATCTGCTCTTCGATGTGCGCAAACCGCAAAACCTGAATCGCCCGGGTGATCTGAGTGGCCATGGCATAGAAATCCTGCTGCGCTCGCCGCGTGGTTTGCAGCGCTTTGATGTGCGCCCGGAAGCGCCCGGGCCTCTGCAGCTGCGCGGAGAGATTGGCCAGGGTCAGGAGGTCATTCGCCTGGAGGGTCAGGCAGAGGGGTTTTGGTTGGAAACGGCTGAGGGCTATCGCCTGGAGTTGTCCTTTCCGGGCCAGGCCCGGCTGGCGGATTTCCAGTTCAAACTGCAATATGTGAATGATAGCGGTGAAACCGCCTGGCTCCGCTCCGGCAGTAATTCCAATCGCTCAGCCTGGATTCCCCTGGTGCCGCCCTGGTCTGCAGCATCCGCCAGCCTTGCAAGCACCACTCCTTCGGGCAGTCAGGCCTGGCTGGTGGATCGCCAGGGCTGGGTGCTGGCGGATTCCGGCAAAACGCCTGTTGAGGGCAGTGAATCCACCTGGTTGCAACGCCTGCCCTATCGCTGGGTAGCAGGAGGCCGCACCGTACAGCGCACCCAACCGGAAGAAACGCCGCTGCGTATGTTGCAGGACCCAGTGAACAGCGCGTTGCTGGGCGATGAAGCCACGTTATGGAGCCAGGACCCGGAAACCGCGGTGCTCAGCAATACGGTGGCCGTGCCAGTGTGGTCCGATTCCCAGGCTGATAGCCGGGTATTGAGCCGGGTATTGGGCACGATAGTTCTTCAATCCAGCTCGGATGGTTTGTTACTGCTGACCAACCGGGTACTGGGAAGATTGTTGCTGACCACTCTGGTCATTTCGTTCGGCCTGGCGGCGGGTTTGTGGTATTTCGCCACCCGGTTGTCGCAGCGCGTGCGGCGATTGTCGGCGGCTGTCAACGTGGCGATGGACAAAGACAGCCCGGATACCCAGTTGCCCTTGACCCGCGATGGCGACGAATTGGGGGAATTGGCCCGTAATAACGAAACCCTGTTGCACGCTGTGGCTGACTACAATCAGTATTTGCAGACCCTCGCAGGAAAGTTGTCGCATGAGCTGAAAACACCACTGGCCATCACCCGCTCATCGCTGGAAAATCTTTCCAGCCTGCCCCTGGATGAAGATGCCCGGCGATTTCTGCAGCGCGCACAGGAAGGTGTGGAACGGCAAACTGCCATCGTTCGGGCTATGAGCGAGGCCAGTCGCCTGGAAGCGGCCATTGACTCAGCCGATTGGGAAACCATTGATCTGAACCAATGGCTGCATAACTGTGCTGAAGGCTACCGCAGCATGCATCCACAAAGGCGGATCGAAACTCACCTGGCTGGACGTGCCGTATCTTACAGCTGTGCGCCGGAACTGCTGGCGCAGGCACTGGACAAGTTAGTCGACAACGCCATATCGCTGAGCGGGGCGGATGATGTAGTCAGCCTCGCCCTGCTGCCCACTGGGGAGCACATCGAACTGACTGTGCAGAACAGCGGCACCCGTTTGCCCGCGGAATTACCGGGGCGATTGTTCAATTCTCTGGTTTCCCTGCGTGAAAACCGGGGATCGGTGCCGCATTTGGGCCTGGGGCTGTACATCGTGCGGCTGGTGGCACAGGCGCACGGAGGCCAGGCCAGTGCCCGCAATCTTCCTGGCACAGCCGGAGTGGAATTCACCCTGAAGCTGCCGCTGAAAAAGCTTTAAGGAAAGGATCGCGCCAGGGCTCAGGAATTCAGAAGGTACTGGCGAGTACGTTTGGCTAACACCTCACCCTTCCATTCAGGAAACACCTTGGCATCCTCACTCATGGCAATTTCAACTTTGCCAAATACCGGCCCCGGATCACGAAAAATCATTTCTGCCATGGCCTCGATTTCAGATTCCTGCCAAATACTCAATGTACGCCTGAATCCAGCGGCTGAGGCTATAGCGGCCAAATCAATTCCGCTTGCTGTGAGCCCGGTTTGGGCTCCGGTTTCGGCAAAGGCTTGATTATCCAGCACCAGCAGCGCTAGGTTTTGTGGTCGCTGGGCGCTGATGGTCGCGAGGCTGCCCAGAGCCATCATCATTTCACCATCACCTGCCAGCACTACTACCCGGCGATCGGGTCGGGCAAGAGCGAGCCCGAGTCCCAAAGCAGGTGCTCCCCCCATGGCGCCCCAGAGGTAAAAATTTCCGGCGGAATCGCCCGTTGCAGCCAAATCATAGGTGGGATTGCCCAGACTACTCACCACCAGTGAATATCCACGGCTCAACATCAGTTTCGAAACTACTTCTCGTCTTTGCAACATTTTTACTCAGCTTCCAGTGACCTTTCTCAGTTCGATTTATCAAGCGGCAGTATTTGAAAATTTCTTGGCGCCGATTACTTGCTGTGCAATCAGCATGGCTGCAGACCGGCCGTTGTTGAAGGCGTAGTTGTAAGCATCCTCAAATGCTGTGCCCACTTCGACCTCGATCGACGCATGGAATATGCGCAAACCCAGAGCCTCCAGAACCGTGCTCACCGCCTGGCCCATGTGCACTTGCCAGGGATTGGATTCATTCGGTCCACCACGCATGGTGACGAGCGCCAAAAACGGGATTTTGCACTCAGCGGGTAAAGACAACATATTGATCGTGTTGCCCACCCCACTGCTTTGCATCAACAAAACCGCTTTCGCTCCACCCAGCCATGCACCACTGACCAGCGCTACGCCTTCTTCTTCGGTTGCAAGGGTTACGACACGGATGTCCGGGTCCGATTCCAGCAACTTGAGTAGTCGAGTGAGCCCGCCATCGGGTACCGTGCCAACCAAAGAAATCCCTTTGGCTTTTATGATCCCGTAAACGTCTTCAGACCAACTTTTTTTCATATCACACCGTTATTCCTGTGAGCATTTCATCCGACGCTATCGCAAGTTCACTTGCTGCAGTTCCGGCAATTTGATGACCGCTGA